>JAAYVT010000426.1 GCA_012517025.1 Phyllobacteriaceae bacterium
GGCGCGGGCCGCCTCGACCAGACGGTGGCGGAACACCGGAGGCGGCATCAGCGGCTCGACCGGCACGCCGAGGCGGGAGACGAGCGGGGCGACGTCGATCCGGTCGGCGACGAAGGCGACCACGCGCTCCATCCGGCGGACGTCGGTGCGGCCGACGTGGCGGGAGAGATGGGCGAGGCGGGTGGCGGTGGTGAAGGTGTCGTCGGCGGTGGCGAGCTGGGGCAGGCGGTCGAGGGGGGCGGCGGCGAAGAGCGCCGCGATCTCGGGCGCCGGGCGGCAGCCGCAGGTGTAGACGAGGCCGGCGAGCGGCATGCCGCGCTGGGCGACCAGGGCGGTGGCGAGCAGCGCGTCGGAGCGATCGCCGGGGACGACCACCAGGGTGCCGGGGCGCAGGTGGCCGATCAGTTTCTCGGGGGCGCGAGCGGCCACCAAGTGGCCGATCACCCGCGCCGTCTCGGCGTCGCCGCGGGCGACGACGTCGAAGCCGAGCGCCTCGGCGACGTCGACGACGCGCGGGGCGGAGAGGCGCGGGTCGGTCGGCACGGCGGCGAGGACGGTGACGGCGCGGTCCGGATCGGGGACGCGCACGCTGCCGGCGCGGGTCAGGGCGGCGGCGTCGGCGAGCGAGCAATGATTGATCAGGACGCCGGCGACCGGGCGGCGGCCGGCGTCGCCGTAGAGCTCGATCGCGGTCGCGGCCTTGGCGGCGAGGGTGGCGAGGTCCTGACCCTCGCCGGAGAGGACGGGCACGACGTCGGCGCCGAGCGAGCGGATGATCTCGATGTCGAGGCGGGTGGCGATCTGGGTGTCGGCGTCGGGGATGAGGCCTTCGACGACCAGGACGTCGTGACCGGCGCGGGCGGCCTCGAACAGCTCGACGACCTCTTCCATCAGATCGCCGAGACGGCCGGCGCGGACCATGGCGGCGGCGTGGTCGAAGGGGATGGGGTCGGGCGTGTGGGTGCCGCACAGGGCTCGGGCGAAGTGGCCGGCGAGGTCGACGTCGCCGACCACCGCCTCGGGCTGGACGATCGGCTTGAAGAAGCCGACCTTGACGCCGGCGAGCTGGAGGGCGCGGACGAGGCCGAGGGCCATCGAGGTGAGGCCGACCTCGCGGGAGACCGGGACGAGGAAGAAGACGTGTTCGGCGGAACGGGCGTTCACGATGGAAACCTTCCGATGGATGCGGGACGTCGTTCGGGACGCCGGGGAGCGAGCGAGACGAGCGGTTTCGGTGGGGTCTCGGACCCCGACGGGGCCGAAAGCGGCCGTCTCGGCGAAAGCGCGACGAATGAGGCGATGCGGCGTCACGACGCGGACGGGTGAAGTTTCGCCGATTCCGACGGTGATGACGAGATCGTCGAAACCCGTCCCCGGCGCGATCGCTCGAAGCGAGTTCGGGGGCGTGGCGGCGAGGGGAGTGGAGCGGCGGCCGGGGAGCCGATCGTCGAGTGGACTCGCGTCGTCGACCTGCTAATGAGTAGGCGAGGGGCAAGGGGGCATGCCGACTTGAAGCGGCGCATCGACATCGCTCGCGTTCTGATCGCACTGGCGCTGATCGTTCAGATCGTCGCGCCGGTGGCGTCGAACGCGGCCGTGTTGCGGATGGCCTTCGATCCGCTCGTCGACATCATCGTCTGCGAGCAGGATCGCGACGCCGTCGATCGCCGAGAAGGCAGCGACAAGATCCTCTCGCATCGCGGCAACGCCTGCGATCTGTGCCGATTGGCGAACGCCGGCGGATATGCCCCGCCGCCCGAGCCGATCGTGCTGTTGCTGCCGGCCGCCGCCGTCGGCCACGCCGAATGGCGGGTGAGCGTCGAGGCCGTCGTCGGGCCGCGTCTGCTCGACCACATCCGCGGCCGCGCCCCGCCGTTCTTCGCCTGATCCACGTCGCTTCGCCGCGTGCCGGTCGACGGCGCGCGAACGTGTGAGCGCACGCGCCCTCGCGCCGTGCCGCCGATCAGGAACTTTCGACATGTCTCGTACGCGTCTCATCGGGAGCACCGCGCTCCTGTCGCTCGGCTGTGGTCTCGCCGCCGTTTCTCCCTCGTTCGCCGCGCCGCTCGGCGAGGCCGCTCTTCCGGAAGTCGTGGTGACGGCCGATCGGCCGAAATCCGACACCGCAGCCGGCGAACCGGGTCTCTCGACGCCGCTCGGCGCCTTCACCTTGAGCGGCGAACCGCTCGCCGCGGCGGCGGTCGCCACCCCGGACACCGCCACCGTGATGTCCGCGATCCCCGGCGTCTCCGTCGCCACCGGCGGCGGCGTCTCCGGTCTGCCGGTGCTGCGCGGCCTCGCCGACGACCGGATCAACGTGCTCACCATGGGCATGGCGATCACTTCCGCCTGCGGCAACCACATGAATCCGCCGCTCTCCTACGTCTCGCCGTCGCGGATCGGGTCGATCGAAGTGCTGTCGGGGGTGACGCCGGTCTCCAAGGGCGGCGATTCGATCGGCGGCACCATCGTCGTCGAGCCGCGGGCGCCGCGCTTCGTCGGCGCGGCGACCTCACCGAACGGCCCCGGCTTCGCGATCGGCGACGGCGTCGTCGTGCACGGCGAGGCCTCGACCTTCTGGCGCTCGAACGGCAACGTGCTCGGCGTCGGGCTGAACGCCTCGATCGCCAACCGCGACTGGAGCCTCGAATACGACGGTGCCTGGACCAAGGCGCAGAACTACGAGGCCGGTGGCGGCAAGGTGGTGCGTTCCTCGCTCTACGAGGCGCAGAATCACTCGCTCACGCTGGCGCGGCGGCTGGAGAACGGCGTCCTGACCTTCTCCGGCGCGGTGCAGGACATCCCCTATCAAGGGTTCCCGAACGTCCGCATGGACATGCTCTACAACCGGGGCGCCAACGGCTCGGTCCGGTATCAGGGAAGCTTCGACTGGGGGGCGCTCGACGCACGCGCCTATTTCCAGGACACCCGTCACTACATGAACTTCCTCGCCGACAAATACGGCGGCACCGACGCGACCCCGTCGACCGGCATGCCGATGTACACGCACGGTCAGGACATGGGTTGGAAGGTCGAGGGCAGCCTGCCGATCGGCAAGGCCGACACGCTGAGGATCGGCAACGAGTTCCAGCACACCACCCTCGACGATTGGTGGCCGCCGGTCGCCGGCAAGGCCGGGATGTGCTGCAACACCTACGAGAACATCAAGGATGGCCGCCGCGACCGTCTCGGCACCTTCGCCGAGTGGGAGCACGTCTGGTCGAAGGAATGGAAGACGCTGTTCGGCGTCCGCAACGACACCGTGTGGATGGATACCGGCGACGTCCAGGGTTACAACACCCGCACCGACATGCCGGCGATGTTCCTCTACCCGCTCGACGCCGCCGCCTTCAACGCCCGCAGCCGCGCCAAGACGGACGTGAACTTCGATTTGACGGCGCTCGCCCGGTGGTCCCCGAACGACCGGCTCGACACCGAGTTCGGCTACGCGCGCAAGACCCGCTCGCCCAATCTCTACGAACGCTACGCCTGGTCGACGAGCCGCATGGCCGCCTCGATGGTCAGCTGGTTCGGCGACGCCAACGGCTACATCGGCGACATCGACCTGAAGCCGGAGGTCGCCCACACCCTGTCGGCGACCTTCAAACTCCACGACGCGACCCGCGAGGCCTGGAGCGTCGAGGTGACGCCCTATTGGTCGCACGTCGAGAACTACATCGACGCCGACCGCGTCGCCTCGACCAGTTGGAGCGCGCCCAACCCCTTCGTGCTCTTGAAGTTCGCCAACCACGACGCCGAACTGTGGGGGTTCGAGGCGAACGGCAAGGTGCGGCTGGCGGACGCCGAGGACTGGGGTCGGTTCGATCTGACCGGCCGGCTCGCCTACACCCGTGGGCGCAATCTCGACACCGGTGACGGGCTCCTGCGGGTGATGCCGCTGGAGGGGCGGATCGGGCTCGATCATCGCCTCGGGCACTGGACCAACCACGTCGATCTGCAGATGGTCGCCGGGAAGACCGACGTCTCGGCGACCCGCGGCGAGCTGAAGACGGCGGGCTACGCGCTGCTCAACTGGCGTGGCGGCTGGGAGTGGAACGCGCTGCGGCTCACCGTCGGCGTCGACAACATCCTCGACCGCTCCTACGTGCTGCCGCTCGGTGGGGTCGACTTCACCACCTACAAGACGACGGGCGTGGTGCAGGGGGTCTACGGCCCCGGCCGGTCGTTCTGGGCGGGCGCGAGCATCGCGTTCTGACGCCGAGGCGCCGTCGCGCCCACCGGCGCGGCGGCCCTCTTTCCCTTTCCGACGGAACCGGGTCTCCGGTTCCGTTTCCTCCGGATCGGCAGGACGCCCGTGGACGGTTTCTCCCTCACTCCTCTCGCCCTCTTCCAGGACGCCGGACCGGTCGGTCGCGGCGTGACGATCGTCCTCGCCCTCGCCTCGGTGTGGTGCTGGGTGATCGTCGTGGAAGGGATCGTCTCGCTTCTCCGCCTGCGCCGGTTCCGACGGCCGGGGCAGGCGGAGGGCGACCTCCTCGACGACGTGTTCGACGCCGGTCGGGCGGCGGCCGGGCGCCGATTGCCCGGCGAGACCACCGGCGAACGCCGGCATCGGGTCGCCGAGGCGATGAACCGGGAAGCCCGCGGGCTGCTCGCTCGCGCCGAGGGGCGGCTCACCGACCTCGCGGTGATCGCCTCGGTGGCGCCTTTCGTCGGGCTGTTCGGCACCGTCTGGGGCATCATGACGAGCTTCGGCGGGATCGCCTCGGCGCAGGACACCAGCCTCGCGGTGGTCGCGCCGGGCATCGCCGAGGCGCTGGCCGCCACCGCCTGGGGGCTCGCCGCCGCCATTCCCGCCTCGATCGGCTATTCGCGCCTCGGCGCCGGTTTCGGCGCTTTCGCCGGCGATCTCGCCGACCGCATCGAGGCGCGTGCCGTCGACTTCGTCGCGATCGAGGAGCCCGCGCCATGACGCCGCTCGGTCGCTGCGACGGCCGGTCGGCGCCGCGCCGGCACCGGCCGCTTTCCGAGATCAACGTGACGCCGCTCGTCGACGTCATGCTGGTGCTGCTCGTCGTGTTCATGATCACCGCGCCGATGTTGGCGGCGGGGCTGAAGGTGGAGCTGCCGCGCGCCGCGACGGCGAAGCCGCTGCCGCCGGCCGAGCCGGTCGTGGTCACTGTCGGACGCGAGGGGCGGTTGGCGGTCGGGGCCGACCCGGTCGACCGCGACGGGTTGGTCGCGGCGGTGGGGTCGCGGACCGGCGGCGACGTCGAGCGCGCGGTGCGCGTCCGCGGCGACCGCGAGGCGGCCTACGGCGAGGTGATCGCGACGATCGACCTCCTCGCCGCCGCCGGCTACGGCCACATCGCCCTGGTGTCGCTCGCCCCGTCGGCGACGAAGGATTCCTCCGACGAAGCGTCGGCGCCGACGGTCGCGGCGGCGTCCGAGGTGCGGCCGTGAGGCCGGGCGAGATCCGGCCGGGCTGGCTGCGGCCGGTCGCCTTCGGCGCCGTCGCCGCGCTCCACTCGCTCGCCTTCGGTCTCGCCGGCGTGCCGGTGGTGCGCCCCGGCGCCGGTGCCGTCGAGATCTCGGTGGTTTCGGAAGCCGAGGCGCCGCCGGACGCCGCCCCCGTGCCGAGCGCGCCGCCGGTCGAGGCCGCCGCCGCGAGCCCGCCCGAGCCGGCTCCCGACCCGACGCCCGACCCCACCCCGGATCCCGAGCC
>JAAYVT010000427.1 GCA_012517025.1 Phyllobacteriaceae bacterium
GGTCGCGTCGTTGTGCAAAACGGCTGACTTCGGCGACGCCCGTCCGGGTGGCAGCCGATCCGTGGAAGTTTTCCGCCGATGACGAGATTGCCGCGCGCGCCGCGCGGAGACACCGTCCGGGCCGAAGAGCGAAGACGCGGGATCGGCGGGCGCGCCCGACCGGATCTCGCCGCGAGAGGTGTGGCCGGCATGGACAAGGGGACGTTCCTGGCCGCGGTCGAGGCGGCCGGCGTGGTCGGCGAGGGTGGCGCGGGGTTCCCGGCGCATGCCAAATACGCGGCGACCGCCGAGACGGTGATCGCCAACGGCTGCGAATGCGAGCCGCTCCTCCACACCGATCGCCATCTGATGATCCATCACGCCGACGCCGTCGTCGCCGGGCTCGACCTGCTCGGCGAGGCGGTCGGCGCGAACCGGAGGGTGCTGGCGGTCAAGCGCAAGCAGGTCGAGGCGATTGCGATCCTGCGCGCCGCGATCGGCGCGCGCGCGATCGAGCTCGCCCTCCTCGACGACTGCTATCCCGCCGGCGACGAGCAGATCCTGACCCGCGAGGTCACCGGCCGCTCGGTGCCGCCGCAGGGCATTCCACTCGCCGTCGGGGTGGTGGTCGCCAACGTCGGCACGCTGGTCTCGGCGGTCGCGGCGACCGAGGGCCGCCCGGTGGTCGCCAAGACCTTCACCGTCACCGGCGACGTCGCTCGCCCCGGCGTGGTGACCGCCCCCCTCGGCACGCCGCTCGCCGACTGCCTCGCCGCCGCCGGCGGCGCCACCCTGGACGATCCGATCTTCGTCGTCGGCGGGCCGATGATGGGCCGGGTCGTCGACGATCCGGCGAAATTCGCGGCCGAGGTCGTGACCAAGACCACCGGCGGCCTGATCGCGCTGCCGCGCGGCCATCATCTCCATCTCAACGCGACGCTCGGCGTCGACCACATGCGCGCCCGCGCCGAGGCCGCCTGCATCCAGTGCCGGCTGTGCTCGGATCTCTGCCCGCGCCAATTGATCGGCCACCCGTTCGAGACGCATCGGGTGATGCGCGCCTTCGCGAGCGGCCGGGAGCTCGAACCCGGCGACGGCCGGCAGGCGCTGCTCTGTTGCGACTGCGGGGTGTGCGAGCATTTCGCCTGCCCGATGGGGCTGGCGCCGCGCCGGATCAATCAGGCGGTCAAACGGGCGCTGCGCGCCGGCGATCTCAAATACGAAGGTTCCCGCGAGATCGAGGACGCCCGCACCGAGTGGCGCGAGCCGCGCCGGGTGCCGGTCCGCCGCCTCGCCGACCGCATCGGCATCGGCGCCTACATGGACCTGCCAGAACACGACCTCGGCCGGCTGGCGCCGACCCGCGTCGCCGTGCCGCTCTCCCAACACATCGGCCGCCCGGCCGAGCCGCTGGTCGCGGTCGGCGACCGCGTCCGTGTCGGCGATCCGATCGGCGCGATCCCGAAAGGCGCGCTCGGCGCCCGCATCCACGCCTCGATCGACGGACGGGTCGAGAGCGTCGGCGCCGCAATCGTCCTCGCCGCCGTCTGAACCGCAAGGAGACGTCCCCGTGTCCCTTCCCCGCTCGGCCGTCGGCATGGTCGAATTCACCTCGATCGCGGCCGGCATCGACGCCTCCGATCGCATGATCAAGGCGGCACCGATCCAGCCGATCTTCTTCAAGTCGATCTGCCCGGGCAAATTCGTCGCCGCGATCTGCGGCGAGGTCGGTGCGGTCGAGGCCTCGGTCGAGGTCGGGCGCAAGGCCCACCCCGCCACCGTGGTCGACTGGTTCGTGCTGCCCAACATCCACCCCGACGTCGCCAAGGCGCTGACCGGCACCTGCGACGGCGGTGATCGCAAGGCGCTCGGGGTGATCGAGACCTTCTCGGCGGTGGCGGTGATCCTGGCGGCGGACGCGGCGGTGAAGGCGGCGAGCGTCCGGCTCGTCGACGTGCGCATCGCCTTGGCGCTCGGCGGCAAGGGTTACGTGCTCCTGACCGGCGACGTCTCCTCCTGCCGCACCGCGGTCGAGGCCGGTGCCCTGGTGCCGA
>JAAYVT010000428.1 GCA_012517025.1 Phyllobacteriaceae bacterium
CGCGGCCTCGACGATCTGATCTACCTGAACCGCGACGGCTTCCTGACCGAATCGACCCGCGCCAACCTCTTCGTCGAACGCGACGGCCGCCTCCTCACCCCGGCGCTGCGCCACGGCCTGCTGCCCGGCGTGCTGCGCCGCGAACTGATCGAAGCGGGACGGGCGATCGAAGCCGATCTGCGACCGCAGGATCTCGCCGGCACCCGCTGGTTCCTCGGCAATTCGTTGCGGGAGCTGCAGGAGGCGACGACGGCGTGAGCCGCGCCCTTCGGCCAGCGACTCACTCCGCCAGCCGTTCCACCCCTTCCGGCACGCCCTTGCGGATCATCTCGGCGAGCAATGCCAGCGCCTCCTGGCGCGGTGTGTTGGCGCGATGGACGAGGCGGACCCGGCGGAAATGGTGTTCGCCCTCGAGCGGCCGGGTCTCCAGCTTGCCGATCAGGCCGATGTCGTTGCCGACCGCCAGCCGCGGCACCAGGGTGATGCCGTAATTGGCGGCGGTCAGATGCAGCAGCGTCTCCAGCGAGGTGGCGCGGATGTCCGCCCCCGCCGTCTCGCCGCGCTCCGGATGGCCGCAGAACTCCAGCGCCTGATCGCGCAGGCAGTGGCCGTCGGCGAGCAGCAGCAACGACTTCGGATCGAGATCGTCCGCCAAGATGACGCGTTTGTCGGCGAGCGGATGGCCGGGCGGCAGCACCACCCAGAACGGCTCGTCGAACAGCAGATGCGAGGTCAGTCGCCCGTCGCCGGGATCGGACGCGATGATCGCCGCCTCGAGCCGGCCCTCGGTCAGCGCGGCGAGCAGATTGGCGGTCAGATCCTCGTAGAGCATCAACGGCGCCGCCGGCAGCGCCTCCGCCGCGATCGGCAGCACGAACGGCATCAGATAGGGCGCCAGCGTCGGGATGACGCCGAGCCGCAACGGTCCGGCGAGCGGATCGCGCGAGGCCCGCGCCAGCGCCGTGATGTCGTCGGCCGAGGACACGGCGCGCCGCGCATGGCTCAGGATCTGCTCGCCGACCGGGGTCGGACGGATCGACCGGCCGACCCGCTCGAAGATCCGCACCCCGAGTTCGTCCTCGAGCTTCAGGATCTGCCCGGAGAGCGTCGGTTGCGACACGTGGCAGGCATCGGCGGCGCGGCCGAAATGGCCGAGATCGGCGACCGCGAGAATATATTGCAGATCCCTGAGGTTCATCGGCGCGCTCCGCCCGATCTGGGCAATCGATCGGTAACGACGATGATTTCATCAGAAATCATTCAGCCGATCAATCGTCTCGCGTCCCACTGCGACGATCCGCATCGCTCGCCCGGGCTCTCGCGCCTCCCTCCCCGCATCGCTCCCCCTGCGGAGACACCACCGCCGACCCTCGTGGCGCCGCTGCCGCGTCAGCCGGAGGCCGGATGAGGAGTTTTTCGCATCTGCGAATTTCCGCTTGACGTGCCCGTTCCCATGCTTTTGATTGTGACAATCATTCGCAACAAAGGGCTCGTCCATGTCGTTCCTCGCGCCGTCCTACAAGACCTCCACCCTCGCCCTGGCAGCCTTGCTCGGCGTGTCGGCGACCGCCGTCGCCAAGGAATATCCGATCGGCAAGCCGCAGACCCATGCCGGCCTGGAAGTCGCGGCGGTCTATCTGCAGCCGATCGAGATGGAACCGGCCGGCATGATGCGCGCCGCCGCCGACAGCGACGTCCATCTCGAGGCCGACATCAAGGCGACCAAGGGCAACGAGAACGGCTTCGCCAAGGGCGACTGGGTCCCCTATCTGGTCGTCGAGTTCACCTTGACGAAAGACGGCAAGGAAGTGGCCAAGGGCCCGTTCATGCCGATGGTCGCCGACGACGGCCCGCACTACGGCGACAACGTCAAGCTCGCCGGCGCCGGCAAATACGAGTTGACGCTCAAGGTCTCGCCGCCCTCGGCCAATCCGCATGCTCACTTCGGCCGCCACGTCGACAAGGAGACCGGCGTCGGTCCGTGGTTCGCGCCGTTCGAGACCAAGTACGAATTCGTCTACGCCGGCACGGGGAAGAAGGGTGGCTACTGATCGCTCGCTGCGCATGCTGTTGCGCGTGTTGCGCCTGTTCGGCGCCGCTTTGGTCATCGCCGTGGCGATCTCGGAGTTTTCCGGGATCGCCCGCGCCGAGGATCCGGTCTTCCGCATCGTCTTTTCCGACGGGAAGATGACGCCGAGCCGGCTGAAGGTGCCGGCCGGCACCCGCATCGAGCTCGAGCTCGTCAACGAGGGCAAGACCCCGGCCGAGTTCGAGAGCTCGCCCTTGCGCAAGGAGAAGGTGATCGCCCCCGGCGTCACCACCTCGATGGTGATCAAGGGCCTCGATCCGGGCGAATACCCGTTCTTCGACGATTTTCACCCCGACGCGCCGCCCGCGGTGCTGATCGCCGAGTGAGGCGAGGAGACCGGTCTCCATGTACGGCAACGTCATCTTCGTGGTCTGGCGGGAGAGCGTCGAGGCGTTGCTCGTCGTCGGCATTCTTCAGGCCTGGCTCTCCGCCAACGCCCCCGAGGCGCGGCGCGCCCGCCTCTACCTGTGGGGCGGCGTCGTCGCCGGCCTCGCCGTCGCCGGGCTCCTCGGCTGGACCCTCGTCGCCTTCGCCGAGACCCTGTCGGAGACGGCGGAAGTGATCTGGCGCACCGCCATGGTGCTGGTCGCCTGCGCGTTGATTCTCCAGATGGTGATGTGGATGCGACGCCGGGGGCGCACCCTCAAGCGCGATCTCGAGGGCGCTCTCGGCACCGCGGTGGAGCGCAACAACTGGTGGGGGATCTTCCTCCTCGCACTGATCGCGCTCGCCCGCGAGGGCTCGGAGACCGCCGTCTTCCTCTACGGCATCCTATCCGTCGACCTCGGCGGCGGGCGCTTGGCGGCGATCGGTGCCGCGGTGATCGGGCTCGCCGCCGCGCTCGCCACCTACGCCCTGCTGCAACTCGGCGCCCGCATCCTGTCGTGGCGCCTGTTCTTCCGCGTCACCGAGGTGATGCTGCTGTTCCTCGCCTGCGCCCTGCTGATGACCGGCGTCGACGGCCTCGTCGATCTGGACGTCCTGCCGAAGCTCTCCGGCCGGTTGTGGGACAGCTCGCGACTTCTCTCCGACGTCGGCGCCCTCGGCGGCTTCGTCTCCGGCCTCACCGGCTATCGCGCCCGGCCCGATCTCACCGAACTCCTCGTCTTCGTCGCCTATTGGGGGCTCGTCACATGGTTTCTCACGCGGCCACGGCCCCCGAAGCTCCCGGCGACGGCGTGACCTCGTCCGTCGGGATCCCCTGGCGGACGCGGCTCGACCTCGCCTTCGCCGCCCTCGGCGAGCGCATGGCGCGGTCGCGCCGGCTGATCGTCGGCGTGCAATGGGCGGTGGTCGGCATCTACGCGGTGCTGATCGTCGTGCCCACCCTGGTGCCGCTGCCGGGCCGGCTCGATCACGTCTGGAACCACGTCACCGTCTTCGCCCAGTTCGTGTTCTGGGGGATCTGGTGGCCGGGCGTGCTGATCTCGATGATCCTGTTCGGCCGGCTGTGGTGCGGCGTGCTGTGCCCGGAGGGCGCGCTCTCCGAACGCGCCTCCCGCTTCTCGCTCGGCCGCGCCGTGCCGCGCTGGATCACCTGGAAGGGCTGGCCCTTCGTCGGCTTCCTCGGCACCACGATCTACGGCCAGATGATCTCGGTCTACCAGTACCCGGCGGCGGTGCTGGTGATCCTCGGCGGCTCGACCTGCGCCGCGATCGTCGTCGGCCTCGTCTACGGTCGCGACAAACGGGTGTGGTGCCGCTACCTCTGCCCGGTCAACGGCGTCTTCGCACTGGTCTCCAAGCTCGCGCCCATACACTTCCGCGTCGATCGCGCCGCCTGGGACCGCTGGGAAAAGCCCGCCGACGGCCGTCTTCCCCACGTCGACTGCGCGCCGCTGGTGCCGTTGCGCCGGCTCGAGGGCAATTCGCCCTGCCACATGTGCGGCCGCTGCTCCGGCTTCCGCGACGCCGTCGCCCTCTCCTCGCGTTCGCCGAACCACGAGATCGTCGAGGTCGCCGGCCGCGAGCCGAAGCCCTGGGAGAGCGCGCTGATCATCCTCGGTCTGCTCGGCGTCGCCGCCGGCGCCTTCCGCTGGACCGGCAGCGCCCTGTGGGTCGACATCAAGCAGGCCCTCGCCGAGCACCTGATCGACCTCGGCGCCGAGCGCCTGCTCGATCTCTCCCTGCCGTGGTGGATCCTGACCAATTACCCCGAGAAGAACGACGTGATGACCGTCGTCGACGGCGCCGCGCTCATCGTCTTTCTCGGCCTCGAGACCGCGATCGCCGCGATCCTCTTCGCCGGCGGAACCGCCCTCGCCGCCGCGCTCGCCGCGCCGTGGCGCCGCGAGGTCTTCCACCACCTCGTCCAGACCCTGATCCCGATCGCCGCCGTCGGGGTGATCCTCGGCCTGTCGATGACGACGGTGTCGCTGGCCCGCGCCGACGGCTTCGACGTCGCCCTCGCCGACCCGTTGCGTCTGACCGCCCTCACCGGCGCGGCGATCTGGTCGGCCGTCCTCGCCCGCGCGGTGGTCCGCCGTCACGCCGTCGACCCGACCCGTCGCCGGCTCGCCGGCGCCGCGATGATCGGCGTGATCGGCCTCGCCGCCGCCGACTGGGCGACACTGTTCTGGACGCCCTGACGCG
>JAAYVT010000429.1 GCA_012517025.1 Phyllobacteriaceae bacterium
GGCGGCGAAGCCGGAAGCGCCGGCGCACGAGCCGGGACCGATCGTTCGCCGGCGCGTCGCGCTCACGACCGCGCCGAGAGCGATGGGGCGAGCGAGCGGGCTTCGGCGACCAGCGCGGCGGTCAGCGGCGGTTGCGGGTCGCGGTGACCGACCACCAGGCCGACGAGATTGGCGACTTCCGGGGCGACCAACGGGATGGTGCGGACATGGGCCGGCAGGCACATCTCCTCGGCCATCAGACGGGGCATGATCGTCGCCCAATGACCGGCGCGCACATGGGTGGCGATGACGACGATCGAGCTGGTCTCGAGCAGCGGATCGACCCGGCAACCGATCTCCGCGAAGGTGCGGTCGATGATGCGGCGGTTCTGCATGTCGGGGCTGAGGAGACAGAGCGGCAGGCCGGCGACTTCTTCCCACGACACCGTCGGGCGGTCGGAGAACGGATTGCCCTCGGCCGTCACCAGATGATGACGCTCGCGATAGAGTGGAACCTCGGAGATCCGCCCGAGCGGCTCGTTGTCGAGATAGGTGATGCCGGCGTCGGCCTCGAGATTGTCGAGCATCGACAGCACTTCGGTCGAGGTGTGCGAGGAAACCGAGAGCTTGATGCCGGGGTGACGCTTCCAGAACGCGGCGGTCAGGCAGGAGACGACCGGCAGCGCCGTCGGGATCACCGCGAGACGCAGATGGCCGGTCAGGCCCTGTTTCATCGTCTCCACTTCGGCGCGCATGGCGCGGGTGTCGCCGACGATGCGCCGTGCCCATTCGAGCACCCGCTCGCCTTCGGGGGTGAAGCCGAGAAACCGGGCGCCGCGATCGACGAGCGGAACGCCGAGAATGGATTCCAATTGTTTGATCGCAGCCGACAGATTGGGCTGCGAAACGCCGCAGACCTGCGCCGCGCGTCCGAAGTGTTTTTCCCGCGCCAGGGCGAGAAGAAAGTCCAGTTTCTCGTACATGAGGTGCAGCTCTGTGATCTGCTCGTCGACGAGTCACGACCCGAAGTTGACGGTCGAGATGCCGAATACGACGAAGGTCTGATTATCAGTTCGGCATCGCTTCGTCAGCCTCGTATTCTCCCCGGTCCTTTCACGGTCGACGGTCGGGCGACCGCACCGGCGCGGTCACACGGCCTGCGTCGCGCCGAAGGTTTCGTCGTCCATCGCCGCGAAGAGGGCGAGGCGGGAGCGGGCGTCGTCGTCGTCGAGGCGGGCGAGGAGAAACCCCGAATGCGCCACGACCCAGGTTCCGACGAGCGCCGGCAAGTCGTCGGCGTCGGCGACGATCAGGGCGGCCGAGACGATTTCCTCGCCGGCCCGGTCGGCGGCGACGGTCGCGTCGGGGACGATCCGCACCGTTTTGGCCTCCGCGTCGACGATCTCGACGATCCGCATCGGCAGGGCGAGGCACATGAGACGTGTCCTTCCAGGTTCGTCGGCGGCGCCGCTCAGGCGACGATTTCGATCTCGACGAGGCGCATCTCGTCGCCCCCCGTCGGCAACAAACGCGCGCCGCCGCAATGCGGGCAGTCGGCGAGCCGGTCCTCGACTTCGACGTCGTCGCCGCAATCGAGGCATCGGGCACGGCCGGGCGGACGGTCGACTTCGATCTTCGCGCCGGCGAGCCAAGTGTTTCGGGTGGTGACCTCGAAGGCGTAGACGAGCGCGTCCGGGTCGAGGCAGCCGAAGCGGCCGATCGCCAGCCGGACGCGACGCAGAGACCGAAAGCCGCGGCGCGCCTGTTCTTCGTCGAGAAGATCGAGGAGGGCTTCGCACAGCGTCAACTCGTGCATCTTTCGTCCTTTCCCGACGTTCGGAACCCGGCTCGCCGGGGGGAGGCGAAATCCGGGTCCGACGTCGTCGCTCGAACGGGAGAGGGCCGTTCGAACGTCTCCGGCGGGGCGAGGGGCGATCCCGGGCGGCCGGAGCGGGGGGCCGGCGGGCGCGAGCCCGCCGACGATGGTTCAGGCGGGCGCGAGCCGCCGGCGATGGTTCATGCGGGCACGGGCTCCGCCCGGACCTTGGTCGCCGCCGGCTTCGCCGGGTTGGGCGGCATCGGCGAGGCGACGCTTGAGGGCCGAATATTCCTGCACGACGTACGCTTCGGCCCAGGCCTGATCGGCGATCCGCTCGACCCGGACGGCGGCGTACTTGTATTCCGGCGTCTTGGAGATCGGGTCGACGTGATGTACGGTCAGCTCGTTGCAGGCGCCGATCCACCACTGGTAGGTCATGTAGACCGCGCCGACGTTGGTGCGCTCGGTGAGGTTCGCCCGAGCGATCACCTTGCCGCGGCGCGACGTCACCCAGACCAGTTCCTGGTCGCGGATGCCGAGCGGCTCGGCGTTCGTCGGGTTGATCGTCACATAGCCGGGTTCGTCGTCCAGCGTGGTGAGCGCCACGCAGTTGCCGGTCATCGAGCGGCAGGAGTAGTGACCGACCTCGCGGACGGTGCACAGACCGAGCGGGAACTCGGCGTCGACCTTCTCCAGCGGCGCGCGCCATTCGGAGGCGAAGAGCAGGCCCTTGCCGGACTTGGTCTGGAACTCGTTGCCCTCGTAGAGCCACGGCGTGCCGGGCTTCGAGACGTCGGTGCACGGCCACTGGACGTAGCCGAGACCGGCGAGCTTCTCGTAGGTCGCGCCGGTGTAGAGATGGCAGAGCGAGATCAGCTCGTTCCAGATCTCCTCGGTCGAATGATAGTCGATGCCCTGGTAGCCGAGAGCCTTGGCCATCAGGCCGTAGATCTCCCAGTCGTGCTTGACGTCGCCCTTGGCGTTCACCGCCTTGTAGAAGCGCTGGAAGCCGCGGTCGGCGGAGGAGAACACGCCGTCGTGCTCGCCCCACGAGGTCGCCGGCAGGATGACGTCGGCATAGGTCGCCGTCTTCGTCATGAAGATGTCCTGCACGATGATCAGCTCGAGCGCGTCGAAGCCCTTGCGCACCGTGGCGAGATCGGGCTCGGTCTGGGCCGGATCCTCGCCGAAGATGTACATCGCCTTGAGCTTGCCCTCTTCCGCCGCGTGCGGCACGTCGGTCAGCGACATGCCGATCTTGTCCGGCAGGCTCGGCACGCCCCAGGCCTCGGCGAACTTCGCCCGGGCGTCCGCGTCGGTGACGTAGTAGTAGCCGGGGAAGACGTTCGGCAGCGCGCCCATGTCGCAGGCGCCCTGGACGTTGTTCTGCCCACGCACCGGGCCGACGCCGACGTTGGGCTTGCCGAGGTTGCCGGTGAGCAGCGCCAGGCCGGACAGGCCCTTGACCACGTCCACCGCCTGACCCCACTGCGTCACGCCCATGCCCCACAGGATGGTGGCGGTCTTCGCCTTGGCATAGGTGCGCATCGCCTGGCGGATCTCCGAGGCCTTGAGGCCGGTGATCTCCTCGACGTACTCGGGTGTGTATTTGGCGACGATCTTCTTGTAGTCCTCGAAGCCCTCGGTGTAGTTCGCCACGTATTCCTTGTCGTAGAGGCCTTCGGTGATCAGCACGTTGGCGAAGGCGTTGACCAGCGCCATGTTGGAGCCGTTCTTCAACGACAGCCACTGATCGGCGATGCGGGCGGTCTCGATCTGGCGGGGATCGCAGACGATGATCTTGGCGCCCTTCTCCTTGGCCTTGAGGATGCGGCGGGCGACGATCGGATGGCTGTCGGCGGCGTTGTAGCCGAAGCACAGGATGCAGTCGGTGTCTTCGATCTCACAGATCGAATTGGACATGGCGCCGTTGCCGAGCGTCACCATCAGACCCGACACCGACGGTCCGTGACAGACGCGGGCGCAGCAGTCGATGTTGTTGGTGCCGATGACGGCACGGGCGAACTTCTGGGCGACGTAGTTCGATTCGTTGCCGGTGCCGCGCGATGAGCCGGTCAGCATGATCGAATCGGGGCCGTACTTCTTCTTGATGTCGGCGAGCTTGCCGGCGGCGAAGGCGATCGCCTCGTCCCATGAGACCGCCTCGAAGGCGGCGTCGCGGGAGCGGCGGATCATCGGCGACTTCAGGCGCGGTGTCAGGATCTTGGTGTCGTTGACGAAGTCCCAGCCGTACCAACCCTTCAGGCACAGTTCGCCCTGGTTGGTGACGCCGTCGAGCGCCTCGGCGCCGACGATCTTGTCGTTTTCGACGAGGAGCGCGAGTTTGCAGCCCGATCCACAATACGGGCAGACGGAAATGTGCTTTTCCATGGATCTCGACCTCGAATGAGGGGGAAGGGAAGGCTCACGCCGCGGTCGACGCCTCGACGGCGGAACGCAGCTGGCGGCGGGCGCGGGTTTCGGCGAGGCGCGCCTCGTCCATGACGTGGAGCGCGTCGGTCGGGCAGACGGTGACGCAAGCCGGGCCGCCGGCGTGATCGATGCAGAGGTCGCACTTGTGTGCTTCCGCCTTGACGCCGTCGGCGACGACGAGACCGGCGAAGCGGCGCACGGCCGGCTTGGTGATCACCTCCATCGCGCCGAACGGACAGGCGACGACGCAGGTCTTGCAACCCAGGCACTTCGACTGATCGACCTGGACGGTCGCGTCGCGATAGGAGATCGCGTGCGACGGGCAGGCGTTGACGCAGGGCGCGTCCTCGCAGTGGTGACAGGTCACCGGTGCCGAGACGGTGAGTGTCTTCAGAACCTTGAGGCGGGGATGAAAATCCCGGCCGTCGAGGGTTCCGACGTCTTCCGTGCCCGCATGGGCCAATACGCAAGCGACTTCGCAGGTGCGGCAGCCGATGCACTTCGATGCTTCGGCGACGATGAAGCGGTTCATCTCGATCACTCCTCGAGCAGGTCTCGCCGCGATCCCGGGGCTCGGGTGGGATCGCCGTTTGTCGTCTCTCGCAGACCCGAAGGGTCGGTGAGAGAGGGGCCGAGGCTCCGGCGGGCCGGGACCTATGCCGCAGGATCCGAGGCCGAAGGGCGACGCGACGCGTGCGTCCTGCGGCGAAGGTCCGCGGCCTGAGCGTTCACGCATCCACAGCGCACCTCACGGGTTCGCCGAACCGGCTCCGAGAACCGTGATCGGCTTCGCTTATCGCCCAAGAAGTAAAGTAAATCAAAGTACATTCTTAGTGCGACATCCTTCGATGCGCATAGACAGCATTCTGTATTTGTCAAATAGATCGTATCAATGCGTACACGAGAATTTTTCGTGGCGTATCCGACGAAGTCTGCCTATTCGTAGCGACCGTTGAATGATGATCGAGATGGGATGTGGAGATGGAATACTTCGATTTACATTATGAATGTGGTGATACCTATCACATCATCGAAGTTCCTTATCGCCCGTCGCGATCGCGCCGGCTCCCTCGGGCGAGGGTCCTCCCGCCCGTCCGGGCGACGGCGCCGGATGGAGGTTGCTGATGAACCGCTTCGTGATCGCGGAACCGGGACGTTGCATCGGCTGCAACACCTGTATGGCCGCCTGCAGCGCGGTCCATGAGGCGGAGGGGCGGCAGAAGGCGCCTCGTCTCGTGGTGACC
>JAAYVT010000430.1 GCA_012517025.1 Phyllobacteriaceae bacterium
CCCGGCGACCGGCCGGAGGTGGCCGATCAGTTCGCCGCCCATCTGATCTGGATGGCCGACGAACCGGCGATTCCGGGTCGGCCCTATTTCGTCAAGATCGGCACCAAGCTGGTTCCCGCCCAGATCACCGAGATCAAGCACAAGATCGACGTCAACAGCTTCGCCCATCTCGCCGCCAAGCAGTTGGTGCTGAACGAGGTGGCGGTGGTCAACGTCGCCCTGTCGGAGCCGATCGCCTTCGATCCCTACGAGAAGAACCGCGACACCGGTGCCTTCATCGTGATCGACCGGCTGTCCAACCTGACGGTCGGCGCCGGCATGATCGACTTCGGTCTCAGGCGCGCCTCCAACATCCATTGGCAGGCCCTCGACGTCACCAAGGACGCGCGGGCCGAGGCCAAGGGCCAGCGGCCGGTGGTGCTGTGGTTCACCGGTCTGTCCGGTGCGGGCAAGTCGACCATCGCCAACATCGTCGAGAAGAAGCTGCACGCCGCCGGCCGGCACACCTACGTGCTCGACGGCGACAACGTCCGCCATGGCCTCAACAAGGACCTCGGCTTCACCGCCGCCGACCGCGTCGAGAACATCCGCCGCGTGGCGGAGGCATCGAAGCTCTTCGTCGACGCCGGGCTGATCGTGCTCACCGCGTTCATCTCGCCGTTCCGTTCGGAGCGGCAGTTGGCGCGTGAGATCCTGGAGCCCGGCGAGTTCATCGAGGTCTACGTCTCGACGCCGCTCGACGTCGCCGAGACCCGAGACCCGAAGGGGCTCTACAAGACGGCGCGGGAAGGCAAGATCAAGAACTTCACCGGTATCGACAGCCCCTACGAAGTGCCGGCCGCGCCGGAACTGGTGCTCGACACCACCGCCGCCGACGCGGAGGCGCTAGCCGATCGGGTGGTCGCCCATCTCACCGAAAACGGCTACGTCTGAACCGCGTCGCCAGCCGCGACGTCGGTCGCGGCCGTTGCCCCGGAAGGAGAACCGCGATGACCGAAACGGATCTGCTCGAGGCGGTGACCCGCCTCGAGCCATGGCCGCATCCCGCCATCTCTTTACGTTCCGACAGATCCGACGGATGGTGCCGTTCATGTTCTCGATGATGTTGGTGCAGGCCAACGAGCGCCGCAGTTCGGATGGCAGTCGCAGGCGCATGACGGTGAGGATCTCGTCGATGCCCTCCAAGATGCTGGCCGAGACCCCCGGAGCCTCGCTCTCGAGCCGGCGGGCGAGATTGCACAGCAGTTTCTCGGCATTGTCGGCGTCGTCCAGTTCCCAGGCCTGGCGAAGAGCCCGGCGCACCGAGGCGTGCAGGGATTTCGGCAGGCGCTCGGTGATGTTGCGGGCCTTGTGGACCTGACAGCGCTGGATCGGCGCGTTCCGCCCGAAAGTTGCGGATCGCCTTCGACAGGGCTCTCGAGCCGTCGATGATGAACAGGCGACAGACAACGGGATCGAGACCCCGACCGATCATGTTGTCGAGCAGGGCCTGGCAGACGGCAGCATTCTCGCTCGCCCCTTCCATGACCCCGAGCGGGTGCTTGTCGCCATGGCCGTCGACGCCGACCGCCGCCAGCAGGATCAGGTCCTGATCGATGTGAATGCCGTCGATCTGAATGACCAGCAGATCCAGCGCGGAGAGGTCGGTGGCCATCCACGCCTTCATCGTGAGCGCTTCGAACGGGCCACCTACCTTCGCCGCGGCTGATTTGGGAAGCTCTCCTCGACGCAATCGAGGAGAGCGGCGAGATGGGAGCGAGCGACGAGGACGACGATGCCAGGCTCGAAGGCAGGCTCGGAGCCATGCGTGAAGGCAGGGATTATCAGCGTATCGAGGTGATCAGCGGTCGTCGGACGCGGCGATCCTGGTCGGCGAAGGAGAAGGCGGCGATCGTCGCTGCGAGTGCGGAGCCCGGCGCGAACATATCGGATGTCGCCCGGCGCTTCGGCGTGAACCGAGGGCTGCTGACGGTTTGGCGACGGCAGGCGGGCGTGACGTCGTGGGAGGTGGAAGCGGCGAGCTTCGTGCCGATCACGGTGTCGACGCCGGGGCCGACCGATACTGGGGTCCATGCTCCGGGTGCCGATGGTGCTCCGGCCCTGGGCAGGGTCGAGTTGGACATCGACGGCGCGCGGCTGGTGATGACGGGCCGTGTGGATCCTGCGCTGGCCGGCGCGGTCGTCGCGGCTCTCGCGAGGCGATCGTGATCACGCTTGCGAGCGACCTGAAGGTCGTGGTGGCGACGAAGCCGATCGACTTCCGGCGCGGCATGAACGGGCTCGTCGCGATGGTCGCCTCTGCCTTGCAGGCAGATCCCTACTGCGGGGATGTCTTCGTCTTCCGCCCGAAGCGCGGGGACAGGCTGCGGCTGGTGTTCTGGGACGGAACGGGGATGGTGTTGACGACGAAGTGGCTGGAGAGCGGCCGGTTCGTATGGCCGCCGATCCGGGAGGGGTCGATGCGCCTGACGCGGGAAGAGTTCGCCCTGTTGGTGGCGGGGCTCGACTGGACGCGGGTGGCTCGGACGACTGTGAAGCGGCCGACGAAAGCGGCCTGAGCTCGGGTCGATCTCGTTGGATTTGTTTGCTGAATCGACGGTTTGTGGTAGGGTTGGCCATGTCGTCGAGCCTCCCTCCGCTGCCCCGTGACATCGATGAACTGACCCGCCTCGTGCTTGCCGAGAAGGCCGAGAACGAGAGGCTGCGGGAACGTATCGTCCTCCTGGAGCGGCTGCTCTTCGGTGCCAAGTCGGAGAAGTTGGTATCGCTGGTCGCCAAGCAGGGCTTGCTCGATCTGGGTGACCTCACAGCGGTTGCGAGCCCGCCGAAGGCGGCGAACGACGACGAGATGGCGACGCCACCCGGCAAGAAGCGGAAGACCGGTCCGGCCTCGCGCAACATCGGAGCGCTGCCGGCGCACCTGCCGCGCATCGAGGACGTGATCGAGCCGGAGAGCACGACGTGTCCCTGCTGCTCGGGGCCGATGCATCGGATCGGCGAGACCTGGAGCGAGGCGCTCGACGTGGTGCCGGCGATCTTCCGGGTGAAGAAGATGATCCGTCCGAAGTACGGCTGCCGAGCCTGCGAGAGCGCGGTCGTCCAAGCGGCGGCGCCGGGCCGTGTGATGGATGGGGGAATGGCGACGACGGCGCTGGTGGCGTACGTGGTGGTCTCCAAGTTCGCGTGGGCCCTGCCTCTCTATCGCCAGTCGCAGATCTTCGCCGGTCAGGGGATCACGATCGATCGTGCGACGCTGGGAGCCTGGGTGGCCCGAGCGGCGTGGTGGCTGAAGCCGCTCTACGAACTGCTGCTCGCCTTCATTCGATCGCAGCCGCGGGTGTTCTGCGACGAGACGCCTCTGCCACGGTTGGATCCGGGACGACGACGAACGAAGCGTTGCCAGTTGTGGGCACAGGCGATCGACGATCGGCCCTGGCGGGGACCGGCACCACCTGCGGTCGGTTACGTCTTCGCCGAGAGCCGGGGAACCGACGAGGTCGAGGAACAGCTGAAGTCCTTCGGCGGGATACTCCAGGTCGACGGCTATGGCGCCTACGAGACGCTGGTGAAGCGCCGGCGCAAGAGCAACGCCGGGCCTCTTCGGCTCGCCTTCTGCATGGCCCATGCTCGGCGCAAGTTCGTCGAGGTGGTGAAGTCGACGGGGTCGCCGGAGGCTCTGGCGGTGATCGCGGTCATCGCCGAGATCTACCGGATCGAAGAGCACATCCGGGGACGGACCGCCGAGGAGAGGCTCAAGGTCCGTCGCGCCGAGAGCGCGCCGATCATGGACGCGCTGAAGA
>JAAYVT010000431.1 GCA_012517025.1 Phyllobacteriaceae bacterium
CATGGTGCCGCTGTCGACATAGGCGCCGAGGTTGACGAAGGAGGGCATCAGCACCACCGACGGCGCCACGTAGGCGGAGCGGCGGACGACGCAACCCGGCACCGCGCGGAAGCCGGCCTTGTCGAACTCGTGAGCACCCCAGCCGTCGAACTTCGAGGGCACCTTGTCCCACCAGGTGGCGGCGCCGGGGCCGCCTTTGATCACCGCCATCGGCGCGAGGCGGAAGGACAGCAGCACCGCCTTCTTCAGCCACTGGTTCACCACCCAGGCGCCGTCCTTCTTCTCGGCGACGCGCAGCTTGCCCTTGTCGAGCAGATCGAGCGCGGCCTCGACCGCCTCACGGACCGCTCCCTTGGTGTTGGTGTCGATTTCGGCGCGGCGTTCGAAGGCGTCGTCGATGGTCTTCTCGAGACCGGCGAGAACGGCGGGGGTGATCTGCATCGGCGTGTCCGTGGGTGATCCGACGGAAGGTCGGGTTTCGGTTCGGCGGCGACCATACCGGCGGCGGCGGCGGGGATCAACGACCCCGTCCGGGTCGCGCCGGTCCGGTCAGGGGGCGACGCGCTCGAGGAAGCGGGCGAGGTCGTCGGTCACCCAATGGACGTGCGGGGCGTCGCGACCGTCGAACTCCCAGGTCTCCCGCACCACCTCCTCGGTGCCGCCCGGCACCACCAGGACGGTGGCCATGCCGAGAGCGTCGGGCACCTCGAGATTGCGGGAGAGATCCTCGAACATCACCGCACGGGCCGGATCGATCTCCGCCCGGCCGAGGAACCGATCGTAGGTCTCGCGGTGGGGCTTCGGCAGCAGTTCGGCGGCGACGATGTCGAAGACATCCTCGAAGTGGCGGGTGATGCCGAGGCGGTCGGCGACCTTCTCGGCGTGCGCGCGGGTGCCGTTGGTCATGATGAAACGGCGGCCGGGCAGGCGCTCGATCGCCGCGCCGAGACGCGGATCGGGCGCCACCACCGAATGGTCGATGTCGTGGACGTATTCGAGGAAGCCGTCCGGCGAGACGCCGTGCTCGATCATCAGACCGCGCAGGGTGGTGCCGTAGCGGCGGTAGTAGTCCTTCTGGAGGCGGTGCGCCTCCTCCGGCGTCGATCCGAGCAGACGGGCGACGTAGTCGCGGATGCGCACGTCAACCTGGGCGAAGAGGTCCGTCTCCGCCGGATAGAGCGTGTTGTCGAGGTCGAAGATCCACACGTCGACGACCGCGAAGCGAGCGTGCAACGCCGCTTCGTCGAGGCCGCCGCCGCGGGTGCGATTCGGACCGGCGATCACGGCGTGATCAGCGTGCCGGCGCCGTGCTCGGTGAAGAGCTCGAGCAGCACCGCGTGCGGCACTTTGCCGTTGAGGATGACCGCCGCCTCGACGCCGCGATCGAGCGCCTCGAAACAGGTCTCGACCTTGGGGATCATGCCGCCGGAGATGACGCCCTCGTCGATCAGGCGCTGCGCCTCGGCGCGCGACAGTTCTTTGATCAGCTTCTTGTCGGCGTCGAGCACGCCCGGCACGTCGGTGAGGAACAGCACCCGGGTCGCCTTCAGGGCACCCGCGATGGCGCCGGCGAAGGTGTCGGCGTTGACGTTGTAGGTCTCGCCGTCCTCGCCGGGGCACACCGGCGCCAAGACCGGGATGATCTCCGACTTCTTCAAGACCTCGAGCACCTCGGTGCGAACCTCCTTGGGCTCGCCGACGAAGCCGAGATCGACCACCTTCTCGATGTTCGAATCCGGATCGACCACGGTGCGCTTCAACCGCTCGACCGTGACCATGTTGCCGTCCTTGCCGGTCAGCCCGATGGCGCGGCCGCCGGCCTCCTGGATGGTCTGGACGATTTCTTTGTTGATCGAGCCGGCGAGAACCATCTCGACGATCTCGACCGTCTTCTTGTCGGTGATGCGCATGCCGCCGGCGAACTCGGACTTGATGTCGAGCCGCTTCAGCATGGCGTTGATCTGCGGGCCGCCGCCGTGCACCACCACCGGATTGAGACCGGAGAGCTTCAGAAGCGTGATGTCCTCGGCGAAGGCCTTGCCGAGGGCCTCGTCGCCCATGGCGTGGCCGCCGAACTTCACGACGACGGTCTTGTCGTCGTAGCGCAGCATGTAGGGCAGCGCCTTGGAGAGCATTTCGGCTTCGGCGACCATCTCGGCTTCCGGCTTCGGCGTGGTGGACATCACGATCTCCCGATGGCCGCCTCAGGCGGCGAAGAAGGCGATTTCGGATCTGAGCTCGTCCATCCCCCACCCCTTCTCGGACGAGGTGACGCGGATGATCGGGTGGGCGGCCGGGCGCTTGCGGATCGCGTCCGCCGTCGCCGCGACCATCGCCGCGATCGGCTTGCCGTCGACCTCGCGGGCGATCTTGTCGGCCTTGGTGAGGACGATCTGATAGCTGACCGCCGCCTTGTCGAGAAGGTCGAGCACGTCGGTGTCCACCTTCTTGAGACCGTGGCGGGCATCGATCAGCACGTAGACGCGACGCAGATTGGGCCGGCCGCGCAGGTAGTCGAAGACCAGCCGGGTCCAGTCCTCGACCTGGGACTTCGGCGCCTGGGCGAAGCCGTAGCCGGGCATGTCGACGATCGACAGCCCCATGTCGACGGCTTCGCGCGGGGCGCCCGAGGTCATCCGCTCCGTCTTCTTCGAGCGCTCGTTCAGCACGGCGGGGACGAAATAGTTGAGCTCCTGGGTGCGGCCCGGGGTGTTGGAGGTGCGGGCGAGGCCCTGCTGGTCGACGATCGCGTTGATCAGGCTCGACTTGCCGACGTTGGAACGGCCGGCGAAGGCGATCTCGGCGCCATCGACCGACGGCAGATCGGCGAGATCGGCCGCGCCCTTGGCGAAGGCCCAGGGGCGGGCGAAGAGCAGACGGGCCTTTTCGGCCGCTTCCGCGGCGCGCCGGACGTCGGCTTCGGTCTCGGTCTCGGTCATGCCGCCCTCCCTTCCGCCGCCCGCTCGAGCGCGGCGAGATCGGCGCCGCGAATCGCGTCGAGACCGGCGGTGATCTTCTCGATCGGCCAATCCCACCAGGCGATCGCCTCGAGCCGGGCGATCACCTCCGGCGCGTGGCGCATCCGGATCACGCGGGCCGGATTGCCGCCGACCACCGCGTAGGGCGGCACGTCGGAGGCGACGACGGCGCGCGCCGCCACGATCGCTCCGTTCCCGATCTCCACCCCCGGCATGATCATCGCCTCGGTTCCGATCCACACGTCGTTGCCGACGACCGTGTCGCCCTTGAGGCCGGCGCGGATCGTCTCGAAGTCGAAGCCCTCCTCCCAGCCGCATCCGAAGATGCCGAAGGGGAAGGTCGAGAACCCGGTCATCGCGTGATTGCAGCCGTTCATCATGAAGCGGACGCCGGTGGCGATGGCGGTGAAGCGACCGATCACCAGACGGTCGCCGAGGAAGTCGTAGTGGTGGAGGACGCAGTCGTCCAGGAAGCGTTCCGGCGCCTTCGGGTCGTCGTAGTAGGTGAACTCGCCGATCTCGACGTTCGGCCGGTCGACCAGCGGCTTCAGGAAGACGACCCGGCGGTGGGCCGGCAGCGGATGGATCCGGGTGGGATCGGGGGCGGAGAGCGTGGGCATCGGGATCTCGGCGCGGGAGAAACGGGGGCGTCCGTGGAGGCGAGCCACCCGAGACGCCGGTCCAATCGTCCGGCGGATCGCGGCGGGCCGGCGCCCGTTCCGCGATCCCTTCGCTCACGCGATCATCGCCGTCGTCTCCCCGTGTCCGATCAGCTCGCCGCCTTCGACCCGCCGAACATCCCCTTGACGTTCGACCACAGCTCCACCTTCACGCCGTTCTTGCGCATGATGTAGGACTGCTGGGTGATCGAGATCAGGTTGTTCCACGTCCAGTAGATCACCAGACCCGCCGGCATGTTCGCCAGCATGAAGGTGAACAGCACCGGCATCCAGTCGAACATCATCTTCTGGGTGGGATCCGGCGGCGGCGGATTGAGCTTCATCTGGACGAACATCGTCACGCCCATGATCAGCGGCCAGAGGCCGATCATCAGCATGTGCGGCGGCTCCCAGGGGATCACGCCGAACAGGTTGAAGATCGTGGTCGGATCGGGCGCGGAGAGGTCGTGGATCCAGCCGTAGAACGGCGCCTGCCGCATCTCGATGGTGACGAAGATCACCTTGTAGAGCGCGAAGAACACCGGGATCTGCAACAGGATCGGCAGACAGCCGGCGAGCGGATTGATCTTCTCGCGCCGATAGAGCTCCATCAGGTGCTGCTGCTGGAGGGCTCGATCCTCCTTGTAGCGCTCCTGCAGCTCCTTCATCTCGGGCTGCACCTTCTTCATCTTGCTCATCGACTCGTAGGACTTGTTCGCGAGCGGGAAGAAGATGGCCTTGAGGATCACCGTCACGATCAGGATGGCGATGCCGAAGTTGCCGACCAGATGATTGAGCCAGCTGATCAGGAAGAACAGCGGCTTGGTCAGGAAGTAGAACCACCCCCAGTCGATCAGACGGTCGAAACGGGCGATGCCGTAGGCGTCGGCGTAACCGTCGACGACGCCGACCTCCTTGGCGCCGGCGAAGAACCGGGTCGAGGTGGAGATCTCACCACCGGCCGGCAGCGGGCTGCCGTCGGAGAGCATGAAGGTGCGGTAGACGTCGGGCTGACCACCGGCGGCGGGGCTGGCGGCGAAGCGCGGCTGCACCGTCACGGCCTTGTCGGGGATCAGGGCGGCGGCCCAGTACTTGTCGACGAAGCCGATCCAGCCGCCGGCGACCTTGGTCGGCTCGATCTTCTGCTTCTCCTTGAGGTCCTTGTATTTGACCTCCTGGAGGCCCTCGTCGCCGAAGACGCCGATCGCGCCCTCGTGCAGGATGTAATAGCCCGAGGTGGTCGGCGTGCCGAAGCGCGACAGCACCGAATAGGGATAGAGCGTGGTGGCGCGGGCGCCGGTGTTCCGCACCTTGTCGGTGACGGTGAACATGTAGTGGTCGTCGATCGCGATGGTGCGCTCGAAGACGACGCCCTCGCCGTTGTCCCACTCCAGCACGACCGGGGCGGCCGGGGTCAGGGCGCCCTCGCCCTTCTGAGTCCAGCGGGTGTCGGGGCCGGGCACCTTCACCGGGCTGCCGGCGTCGGAGAGGAAGCCGAAGTCGGCGAAATAGGCGTGCTCGGTGCCGGCCGGCTCGAGCAGCACGATCTCCGGGCTCTTCGGATCGATGGTGTCGCGATACTTGCGGAAGGAGACGTCGTCGAGGCGGGCGCCGACGAGATCGATCGAGCCGTCCAGCGTCGGGGTCGTGACCTTGATGCGCGGGTGCGCCGCCAGGGCCTGTTCGCGGGTCAGCAGCGGCCCCACCACGCCGTTGCCGGCACCGCCGGTCGCGACGGCGGCGGGGCCGACGGCGGCGGGCGTCGAGGCGGCGGAGGACGGCG
>JAAYVT010000432.1 GCA_012517025.1 Phyllobacteriaceae bacterium
GGCCGGGACGATCTCACGCGCCCCGGCCCTCCGGTCTCGGTACGTCGTTCGACCTCACCCGAAGGCGATCACCAACGCGTCGTCGCCGGCGAGCGTCAGCCGCTTGCCGACGATCTCGCCGTCGCGTCCGCCCTTGGCCGAGAGCACGATCTGTCCACCGCTCGCCGCGGGCACGCTGGTCTCGATCAACTCCGACCCGAAGTTCATCGCCACGACGAAGCGCTCGCCGTCCAGGCTGCGCTCGAAGGCGAGGAGATCGCCCGCCGCGGTCAGCACCCGCACCTCGCCGATCGACAGGGCGGGGTGCTTCCGCCGGAGCGCGATCAGCCGCTTGTGCAGGGAGAGCATCGAGGCCGGGTCGGCGCTCTCCGCCGCGACGTTGACCGTCTCCCAGCCCGGCACCAACGGCAGCCACGGCTCGACGCTCGAGAAGCCGGCGTAAGGCGAGGCGTCCCACTGCATCGGGGTGCGGGCGATGTCGCGGTCGTGGCCGGGCAGCCCCGGTTCGTTCTTCTCCTGCGGATCGCGCACCTTGTCGGGCGGGATGACGCCGTTCGTGAGGCCGATCTCGTCACCCTGGAACAGCGTCGGCGTGCCGCGCGCGGTGAGGAGATAGACGGCGGCGACGCGGGCCTGCGCGGGGCCGAGGCGCGTGGCGACGCGGGCGTTGTCGTGGTTGCCGAGCACCCAGTTCGGCCAGGCGCCGGGGGGCAGTCGGCGTTCGTATTCCTCGATCAGCCAGCCGATCATCTCCGCCTTCCACGGATCCATCAACAGATGGAAGTTGAACGGCAGATGCGCCCCGTCGAGCGCCTCGCCGTAATAGGCGCACATCCGCTCGATGGTGAGATAGACCTCGCCGATCAACACCTTGTCGGGGAACTCGTCGAGGACCTCGCGGAAGCCCTTGACCAGATCGATCACGCCCGGCTGGTCGCAGGTCATGATCTGCAGGATGTGCCGCACCTCCGGTTCGTCCGGCGTCCAGTCCGGATTGGGCGGGTTGTCGCGGAAGTCGGGATCCTTCAAGAGGTGCCAGATCACGTCGACGCGGAAACCGTCGACGCCGCGCGCCAGCCAGAAGCGCAGCACGTCGTGCATCGCCGCGACGACCTTCGGGTTGCGCCAATTGAGGTCGGGCTGCTTGTCGAGGAAGGCGTGGTAGTACCACTGCCCGCGCGCCTCGCACCATTTCCAGCCGATTCCGCCGAACATCGAGCGCCAATTGTTGGGCGGCCCGCCGTCCGGCGCCGGATCGTGCCAGATGTACCAATCGGCGCGTGGATTGTCGCGCGACGACGAACTCTCCAGGAACCACGGATGCTCGTCCGAGGTGTGGTTGGGCACGAAGTCCATGATCAGCTTCATGCCGCGCGCGTGCAGTTCGGCGATCAGCCGATCGAGGTCGGCGAGGGTGCCGAAGCGCGGGTCGACGTCGCGATAATCGGCGATGTCGTAGCCGAAGTCGGCCATCGGCGAGACGTAGACCGGCGACAGCCACACCGCGTCGACGCCGAGGTCGCAGAGGTGGTCGAGACGGGCGAGGATGCCGGGAATGTCCCCGACCCCGTCGCCGGTGGTGTCCTGGAACGACCACGGATAGATCTGATAGACGATTCCGCTCTTCCACCAGGGAACGTTCGCGAGCACACCCGAGACGGCCATGGTCGTCCTCCGTTCTCCCGGGCGCCCCGTCCTCGCGTCCGGCGACGGTATCATCCTGCCACGAAACCGTTTTTCGCGACAGTCGTAGAGCGTCGTAGAGCGGAAGTCGTGGTGAGCGCGGAGTGAAGACGAAAAAGGGAGCCCGTGGGCTCCCTTTGCGATGCTTCGTCGGCTCGAGACCGTCGCTCAGCTGCGGATCAGGTGATCGAAGGCGGAGAGCGCGGCGGTCGCCCCGGCCCCCATGGCGATGATGATCTGCTTGTAGGGGACGGTGGTGGCGTCGCCGGCGGCGAAGACGCCCGGCACAGAGGTCGCCCCGCGCGCGTCGATCTCGATCTCCTTGCGGTTGGACAGGCGGACGGTGCCGTCGAGCCATTCCGAGTTCGGCAACAGGCCGATCTGCACGAAGATGCCCTCGAGCGGCACCTCCCGGATCTCGGACGAGGTGCGATCCTCGTACTTCAACCCGGTCACCTTCTCGCCGTCGCCGAGCACTTCGGTGGTGCGGGCGGAGACGTGGATGGTGACGTTCGGCAGCGAGCGCAGCTTCTTCTGCAACACCTCGTCGGCGCGCAGTTTCGTGTCGAACTCGAGCAGCGTCACGTGGGCGACGATGCCGGCGAGGTCGATCGCCGCCTCGACGCCGGAATTGCCGCCGCCGATCACCGCCACGCGCTTGCCCTTGAACAGCGGTCCGTCGCAGTGCGGGCAGAAGCACACGCCCTTGGCCTTGTAGTCGGCCTCGCCCGGCACCCCCATCTCGCGCCAACGGGCGCCGGTCGACAGGATCACCGACTTCGCCTTGAGCGCCGCGCCGGAGGCGAGTTCGACGGTGATCGGCTCGCCGGCGGCGGCCGCCGGGACGAGCCCGGTCGCCCGCTGCAGCTTCATCACGTCGACGTCGTAGTCGCCGACGTGGGCTTCCAGCGCCGCGGCGAGCGTCGGCCCCTCGGTGTGGGGGACGGAAACGAAGTTGGCGATCTCCATGGTGTCGAGCACCTGCCCGCCGAAGCGTTCGGCGACGACGCCGGTCTTGATGCCCTTGCGCGCCGCATAGATCGCCGCCGCCGCGCCGGCCGGCCCGCCGCCGACCACCAGCACGTCGAAGACGCCCTTGTCGGCGATCTCGGCGGCGGCCCGCTCGGCGGCGCCGGTGTCGAGCTTGGCGACGATCTCGTCGAGGCTCATCCGGCCCTGGCCGAAAGTCGCCGCATCGAGTTCGACGGTCGGCACCGCCATCACCTTCTTCGCCTCGACCTCGGCCTGGAACATCGAGCCGTCGACCATGGTGTGGGTGACGTTCGGGTTCAGGACCGCCATCAGGTTCAGCGCCTGGACGACGTCCGGGCAGTTCTGGCAGGTCAGCGACACGTAGGTGACGAAGTCGAAGGAGCCGGTGAGCGCCTTCACCGCTTCGAGCGTCTTCGGATCCTCCTTCGGCGGATGGCCGCCGGTCTGCAGGAGCGCCAGGACGAGCGAGGTGAATTCGTGGCCCATCGGCAGGCCGGCGAAGCGGATGCGCGGCGTCTCGCCCGGCACGCCGACCGAGAACGACGGCTTGCGCGCGTCGGTGCCGTCGAAGCGCACGGCGACCTTCGCCGAACAGCCGGCGATGTCGGAGAGCAACTCGCGCATCTGCGCGGAATTGGCGTCGTCGGCGAGCGAGCCGACGAGTTCGATCGGCCGCTGGAGGCGTTCGAGATAGGCGGTCAGCTGAGCCTTGATGCCTTGGTCGAGCATGGCGGATCTCCGGGGGTCTGAAATTTCGATCACGATGAAGGGACGCCCGGAGCGATCGCCCCGGCGGCTCGTCGTCGCCATCGATGTCGGAAGAGGTGGGGGTGTCGCGGCCGCGTCGCAAGGGGCGGCGCGAGGGGGCGTCCGGAGCCCGTGGGCTCCGGACGCGAGACGGGGTCGGTCGATCAGATCTTGCCGACGAGGTCGAGCGACGGGGTCAGCGTCGCCTCGCCCGGGGTCCACTTGGCCGGGCAGACCTCGCCCGGATGCGAGGCGACGTACTGCGCCGCCTTGACCTTGCGGAGAAGCTCGCTGGCGTCGCGGCCGATGCCGAGGTCGTGGATCTCGCAGACCTTGATCACGCCTTCCGGGTTGATCACGAAGGTGCCGCGCAGGGCGAGGCCGTCTTCCTCGATCATCACGTCGAAGTTGCGGGTGATGGTGCCGGTCGGGTCGCCGACCATCGGATAGGCGATCTTGGCGATCGTGTCCGAGGTGTCGTGCCACGCCTTGTGGGTGAAGTGGGTATCGGTCGACACCGAATAGACCTCGACGCCGAGCTTCTTGAACTCGGCGTAGTTGTCGGCGAGATCGCCGAGCTCGGTCGGGCAGACGAAGGTGAAGTCGGCCGGGTAGAACACCACCACCGACCACTTGCCCTTGAGATCGGCTTCGGTGACGTCCACGAACTTGCCGCCGACGTAGGCGGTGGCCTTGAACGGCTTCACTTCCGTGTTGATCAGGGACATCTCGTCTCTCCTGTTGGCCGCGATCGCCGCGGCGCGTCGATGATGCGGGCGGATCGCGTCCGACCGCCGGTCTCGTTCCCGCCACCCGCGCGACGCGTGGGATCGGTGAGCGAGGCCCGAGTTCTTCGTCTCGCCGACCGCCCTCGTGGCCGCCGAGTGAGTGCAGGCTAGCCTCGGTCTCGGCATCGTTCAAATAGATTGTCTCTGTTTCTTTCATCGGTCGAACCGATGAATTGGCGATCGTTCCCGCCGATCGATCGCTGGTTCGAGATGCGGAAGCACCGATAAGGTGATAGGACGAAGGCGACGCGCGCGGCGCCCGGACGCCCGCCACCAGGGAGACGCTCGATCATGAAATTGTTGCGCCATGGCCCGAAAGGGGCCGAAAAGCCCGGCCTTCTCGATGCCGACGGCCGCCTCCGCGACCTCTCCGGCGTGATCGCCGACGTCGCCGGCGAGGCGTTGTCGCCGGCGAGCCTCGCTCGTCTCGCCGCGATCGACCCGGCGAGCCTGCCGCTCGTCGCCGAGGGCGCCCGCCTCGGACCCTGCGTCGGCGCCGTCGGCAAGTTCGTGGCGATCGGCCTCAACTATTCCGAGCACGCGGCGGAAGCCGGCATGGCGATCCCGAAGGAGCCGGTCGTCTTCATGAAGGCGACGAGCTGCCTTTCCGGCCCGAACGACGACGTGGTGACGCCGCGCGGTTCCACCAAGCTCGACTGGGAGGTCGAGCTCGGCGTGGTGATCGGCAACGAGGCGCGCTACGTGTCGAAGGAGGACGCCCTCGACTTCGTCGCCGGGTACTGTGTGGTCAACGACGTCTCGGAACGCGCCTTCCAGGCCGAACGCGGCGGCACCTGGGACAAGGGCAAGGGCTGCGACAGCTTCGGCCCGATCGGTCCCTGGCTGGTCACCCGCGACGAGGTGCCGGACCCGCAGGCGCTGCGGCTGTGGCTCTCCGTCGACGGCGTGATGCGCCAGGACGGCTCGACGAAGACGATGATCTTCCCCGTCGCCGAACTGGTCTCCTACGTGTCGCAGTTCATGAGCCTGCAGCCCGGCGACGTGATCACCACCGGCACCCCGTCCGGCGTCGGTCTCGGCCACAAGCCCGAGCCGATCTTCCTGAAGGTCGGAGAGGTGATGCGCCTCGGCGTCGAAGGCCTCGGCGAACAGACCCAGCGCGTGGTCCCGGCGGTCTGACCGCCGTGCCGTCGGCGATCCGTCGCAACGCGACGCGATCGCCGCGGCGTCCCGCCGCGTGAGGAGCGGCGCCGTCGTGGGCGCCGGTGCTCCGCATCCCGCGCCGCCCGGCCGCGCCCTCAGCGCAGCCTGAGCAGCTCTTCCGCCGTCGCCGCGTCGAGACCGACCGCGTTGATCCAGCCGCCGACCAGCGCCGCCCGGATCGCCGCCGCCTTCTGCACGTGCATGGCGACGCCGACCCGCAGCGCCACCCGCTGCAGCACGCGCGGCGGCACCGACAGCGTGCGCTCGTCGAAATGGGTGGAGACCAGCTCGCCGCGCGGCCCGTAGAACCAGCCGCAGATGGTGCCGACCGCGCCGGCCCGCGCGATCGCCTCGATCTCGGCCGCCGGGATGACGCCGTGGCGGAACACCGAGGCGAGCGGATCGATCGCGCCGATCCCGACCAGCGCCAGCGAGGCGCGGCCCATCAGATCGAACACCGCGCCGACGGTGGAGGTGGCGCGCAGATGCGCGGCCGCCTCGGCGCCGTCGACGATCGCCGGCACCGGCAGCTGCCACGCCCGGCCGCCGAGCCCGTTGGCGAGCGTGCGGCACACCTCGCTCGAATGGGAGGGGATCTGCGGTGCCCCGACGCCGCCGATCAGCGACACCACGTCGACGTCGGTCGAGCGCGAGCGCCTGACCGCCGCCGCCACCGCCGCCACCGTGTCGCCGTCGGAGACGCCGATCACCGTGCCGGCCTGGGCCCGCTCCTCGACGATCCGCGCCACCGCGCGGCCGAGCACGTCGGCGGTCTGGGCGCCGCCCGAGCGCGGCTGCACCACCACCGCGAGCTCGACGCCGTAGGCGGCGGAGAGACGTCGCTCCAGCGCGAAGTCGCGTAAGCCGGTCGGCGAAATCTGGATTTCCACGAAACCCAGGTCCATCGCCGCCTTGAGCGCGCGGCTGACGGTCGATTCGGAAATGTCGAGCGCGCGGGCGATCTCGTTCTGAGGCAGCCGCTGATCGTACCGCATCTGGGCGATGCGCAGGATCGTCTCGTCGTCTCTTCGATGCCGGGCCATGATGTTCGTGGGTCGTTGAGGAAAGTCGTTCGATATCACACGAAATTGCACGATCACAGGGGAACTTTCGCCGCGCGTGCGACATTCGCCGTCGAAATTCGCGATCCGAACCCAACCTCCTGGCGAAAAACGACGATCACTGCGTGGCGCGGCGCTTCCGGTCGACGCTGCCGAGGTCGATGACGCGGTCGGCGATCGTGATCACGAAAGTCGCGCCGGGGCCGTCGCCGACGAGCTCGATCGAGCCGCCGTGCGCCCGGATCAGCTCGGCGCAGATGGCCAGCCCGAGCCCGGTGCCGCCCGCCCGGACCCCGCCCTGGAACGGCCGGAACAGGTTCTCGCGCGCTCGTGCCGGCACGCCCGGGCCGGTGTCGGAGAGGGCGATCGACACCACCGTGCCGGTCCGCCGCGCCGACACCGTCAGGCGCCGCACGATCGCCGGATCGCTGTCGCCGTCGAGCGCCTGGCGCGCGTTGCGCATCAAATTGAGCAGCACCCGGAACAGCTGATCCGGGTCGGCGTCGATCTCGAGCCCGCGGTCGACCTCGACGACGAAGGCGATGCCGCCGCCGGTCGAGGCGTTCTCCTCGGTCTCGGCGACGAGGCCGAGCATTTCGCCGACGTCCTCGACCAGCCGCCGCACCGCCACCAGCCGCC
>JAAYVT010000433.1 GCA_012517025.1 Phyllobacteriaceae bacterium
AGCCGGAGAAGGACACCGGATCGCCGAAGGGCAGGATCTGCGTCGCCCAATAGCCGCCCAATCCGTTCGTCCGGTCGATCCAGAAGAAGCAGTTGGCGAGCCCCGCCCAACCGAGGGCGCCGGCCGGTCGCCCGGTCGGCGCCTCCTCGGTGTTGACCATGAAGCTGTAGGCCCAGTTCTTCTCCACCCCCGGGAAGAACTCGGCGTCGTTCGACAGGCTCGGGTCGACGCCCCGCAGCATCGTCACCTTCTGCGGGCCGGTGAGCCCACCCTTCGTAGCCCACGCCACCGTCTCCGGCGCCAGAACCCGTCCGTGCGGCCCCTCCCCGTCGGCGAGCCACATGCGGATGAATTTCATGTAGTCGGAAACCGTCCCGTAGAGCCCGTGCCCGCCCATGTGGACCTCGGGATCGTCGGGCAACGCCAGGGCGTCGAGCGGCGTGAGACCTCCTTCCGCCCCACGGGCGTGGATGGTGGCGGTGCGCTCCTTCATCGCGGCGGTCCGCGTGAACCCGACGTCGGTCATGCCGAGCGGCTCGAACACGCGCTCGCGCATCACCTCACCGAGACGACGGCCGCGAATGCCTTCCACCACCTGACCGACCCAATCAATGTTGGAGCCGTATTGCCACCGCTCGCCGGGATCGAACAACAGCGGCGTCTCGATCGAGGCCCGGCTGGCCGAGATCACCGACGGTTGGCCGTGTTCGGCGGCCAGGCGCGCATAGGTCTCGTCGAAGAAGTCGTAGCCGAAGCCGGCCGTGTGCAGCATCAATTGACGCGTCGTGACCGCCGACTTCGGGGGCCGCAGCTTCGGCGCACCGTTCGCGTCGAAGCCCTCGATCACCATCAGCTTTCCGATCGCCGGCGCGTAGGTCTCGGCCGGAGCGTCGAGGTCGAGCACCCCCTCTTCGACGCACTGCAGCGCCGTCGTGCCGGTGATCGCCTTGGTGGTGGAGAACAGCGCGAAGACCGTGTCCGGCGTCATCGCCTCGCCGTCGAGGCGACGCACGCCGGCGGCGCCGCGATAGACGTCGCCGGTCCGATCGGTGACCGAAGCGACCACGCCGGGGACGCGACGGTCCCCGGTGACGACGCGGTCGAGGATGGAATCGCAGAGGTTCGTCAGATCTTTCATGGGGTTCCTCCGGAGTTTCTTGCTCCGCGAGGGTCGTCTGCGAACGCCGGCCGATCTGCCCGCAATCGGCAGAGCCCGTTCGGGATCGGAAGCAAAAGCCGATCGCGGCCGATCGGCGGCGTCAGCGACCGACCCGAGCACGGTTGCGCGTCTGCGACGGGAGTTCGCCGAAGCGGCGGCGGTAGGCTCCCGCCAGCGCCCCGAAGTTGACGTATCCCCAATCGATCGCGATGTCGGCGATGCCGAAATGCGCCGGCGCGGTCTGCAGATCGCTCCGCAGCCCCTCCAGCCGGCGCGCCGCCAGGAACGCCCGCGGCGAGATGCCCCGAAAGCGGCGAAACCCTTCCGACAGCGTGCGCGCCGAAACCCCGACCCGCCGCGCCACGTCGCCGACGGTCGGGGCTTCCCGCGCCTCCACCGAGAAGATCTCCTCGGCCCGCCGAACGTAGTGCGGCGCCGCGCCGACGGCGGCGCGATCGAGCCGAACCCCGGCGGCGGCGGCCCATTCGCGCAGCAGATCGAGACAGATCATCTCCTCGAGGTGCCGCCCCAGGACGCCGTCGGGGGGAACCGGCAGATCGGCGCTCAAGGTGCGCGCGGCATAATCGAGGAGCACCTGCCAACGCGACCGCGGCCCTCCGAACTTGACCCGCCGGGTCCACAGCCCGTCGTCCGGCACGAAGCCGAACCATCGTTCCGCCGTCTCCTCCATCGTCCGATGGGCGACGGTGAGATTGAGTTGGAGGTGATCGACGTCGCCGTCCAGCCAGTAGTCGGTTCGGGAGCAATCGACGACGAAGCTCTCGCCGGCGCCGGTTTCGGCCGGTTCGCCGTCGCAGCCGTGGCGAAGCGCGCCCCGCACCGTGTTGAGCACCAGGATGTTGCCGGCATCCGGATCGAACCGGTCGAGATGGACGCCGGCGCCGTAGCGGAAGCGCGTCATGGTGAGCCGGCCGACCCGGGCGGAGATCATGAGGGCGTCGGGATGGGAGAAACGCTCGGTCGGACCCACCCGATACGGCATGTAGACGGTCCGGCAGAACTCGGCGACTTCGTCCCAATCTCGCGACCGCGTGCGCCCGTGATGGCGGATCGGGTCGCCTCGGGCATCCAGGATGAGCGCGCTTTCCAGCATCTCGGGATTTCCTCCGACGTTTCTCTTTCGACGGGCGACGACGTCCGCACCGTTCGCGCGAACGGTCGACACCGAACCGCCCCCACACCGCCGATTTTTCGGTCAGGTGGTGGTCCACGGTCTGAAAGCCGATGAAACAGGCGATGCGCATCGATTGAAAGCGAAATGAGTATGCGAGCCGCTCAGGAACGCGCCGCGCCGCCCGATGGTGTCTTCACGAAGCGGGCGGCCGACACGAGCGGTGACCATCGCCGGGCGTCGGAAGGGTCGGCGTCGCGAGCCCCGACACGAGGCGCGCGCCGGTCGACCTCGAGATCGGCGGAAAACCGGATGCCGCGTCGGGCCTTCTCGCCCTTCGCCCCTGCCGCCGACGTGCTTCGACCGATCGTCGACCCGCTGCCAGAACACGACGTCTCGTCGCGCGTCGCGGCGTCATCCGGCGGTCGAGACGGACGAGCCGCGCGGCCCGTCGCCTCACCGCCCCAGCGCTTCCTTCACCGCGGTGGCCAACGCTTTGAGCGTGAACGGCTTGGGCAGGAAGTGGAACTGCTCGCCCTCCGGCAGGTTTTTCGCAAATGCGTCCTCGGCATA
>JAAYVT010000434.1 GCA_012517025.1 Phyllobacteriaceae bacterium
CCGCGCCGGCGATCCGGCCAGCCTCGTCGCCGGCGTCGACCGCATCCACGCCAACCTCGACTGGAACCCGCGCTGGAACGACCTCGACACCATCGTCGGCCATGCGCTGGCCTGGGAAAAGTCGCTCGTCCAGCGCAATCGCAAGTGATGCGACCGGCCGAATCGGTGCCGTGACGGCGATCCCGTCACGGCCCGAAGATCGACCAGCCGGTCGCCTTGACCAGCTTCTCGAGCGCGATCGAACCGAGCAGCGAATTGCCGACCCGGTTCAATCCCGGCGACCACACCGCGATCGACGCCTTGCCCGGCGCGACGGCGAGAATGCCACCGCCGACCCCGCTCTTCGCCGGCACCCCGACCCGGAAGGCGAAGTCGCCCGATCCGTCGTAATGGCCGCAGGTCAGCATCAAGGCGTTGATGCGCCGCGCCCGTTCGCTCGACACCACGCGTCCTCCCGCCGTCGGATGCCGCCCGTCGAGTGCCAGATACCGCCCGGCGGCGGCGAGCTGGCGACAGCTCATCGCGATCGCGCACTGGTGGAAGTAGACGCCGAGCGTCAGGGCCGGGTCGTGATCGAGATTGCCGAAGGCCCGCATGTAGTTGGCGAGCGCCACGTTGCGGTGGCCGGTCGCCGTCTCCGAGCGCGCCACCGCGTCGTCGATGAAGATCTCGTCGTCGTCGGCGAGATGGCGGACGAATCGCAGGATCTCGCCGATCGCCTCCTTCGGCGCGTGGCCGGCGAGCAGCGTGTCGGTGACGACGATCGCTCCGGCGTTGATGAAGGGGTTGCGCGGGATCCCCTTCTCCGCCTCGAGCTGGACGATCGAGTTGAACGGATTGCCCGAGGGCTCGCGCCCGACCCGCCGCCACAGCGCGTCGCCGACTTTGCCGAGCGCCAGCGTCAGCGTGAACACCTTGGAGACCGACTGGATCGAAAAGGCGACGTCGGCGTCGCCGGCGAGGTGGGTCGTCCCCGCCGCGGTGATCACCGCCAGGCCGAATCGCGCCGGGTCGACGTGGGCGAGCTGGGGGATGTAGGTCGCGACCTCGCCGCGCTCGGCCCAAGTCGCGAGTTCGGCGGCGATCGAGCCGACGACGTCGTCGAGATCGGTCGTCACCGCGTTCCTCCCGGAGCGAGCCCGGCGGCCCGCGCCGCCTCGGGAAAGGCGGCGACGAGCGCGGCGCGATTCGGCGCGATCACCCCGCGCTCGGTGAGGAGCCCGGTGACCAGGCGGGCCGGCGTCACGTCGAAGGCGGGATTGGCCACCGCCGTGCCCTCCGGGACGATTCGGATCGTCTCGAATCGCCCGTCGGTGGTGACGCCGCCGAGATGCGACACCTCCTCGCCGCCGCGCTCCTCGATCGGGATCTCGGCGACGCCGTCGGCGACGGTGAAGTCGATGGTCGGGGAGGGCAGCGCGACGTAGAACGGCACGCCGTTGTCCCGCGCCGCGAGCGCCTTCAGATAGGTGCCGATCTTGTTGCAGACGTCGCCTCTCGCGGTGGTGCGGTCGGTCCCGACGATCACCACGTCGACTTGCGCATGCTGCATCAGATGGCCGCCGGCGTTGTCGGCGATCACCGTGTGCGGCACCCCGCGTTCGCCGAGCTCCCAGGCGGTGAGCGAGGCGCCCTGATTGCGCGGCCGGGTCTCGTCGACGAAGACGTGGATCGGCAGACCGGCGGCGTGCGCCTTGTAGATCGGCGCCGTCGCGGTGCCCCATTCGACCGCGGCGAGCCGACCGGCGTTGCAGTGGGTGAGCACGTTCAGCCGCGATCCCGCCGGTTTCGTCGCGAGAATCGCCTCGAAGATCGCGAGCCCGTGGTCGCCGATCGCCGAGCAGATCGCCACGTCCTCCTCGACGATCGCGTCCGCTTCCGTCGTCGCCACGCCGAATCGGTCCGCCGGGGCCACCGCCAGCAGTCGCGCCCGCATCCGATCGAGCGCCCAACGCAGATTGATCGCGGTCGGGCGAGTCGCCAGGAGCCGGGCGTGAGCCCACTCGATCGCACCGTCGCTCGAATCGTCGTCCGCCGCCAGCATCATGCCGTAGGCGGCGGTGGCGCCGATCAACGGGGCGCCGCGCACCCGCATCGTCGCGATCGCCTCCGCCGCCGCCTCGACGGACGTCAACCGGAGGAAGGTCGTGCGATGCGGCAGCTCGGTCTGGTCGAGAATCTCCACCACCCCTTCGGCGGTGCGGGCGATCGGACGGCGTCCGGAAGTCATCGGTCGGGCTCCTCTTCTGAGCGGCGGCGGAAAGTCGGCGGACCACGGCGGCATCGTGGCCGACTCTAGGCTTCTTTCCGACCCCTCGCGACCGCGTTCGCGGCCGTCGCGACCCACCGCAGACCGAGGGGGCGCCCCCGAATTTCAGCCGATC
>JAAYVT010000435.1 GCA_012517025.1 Phyllobacteriaceae bacterium
GCGCAGCTCAGACGTTCGAGCCGTATTTCGGCAGGAAAGGCACGTCGTCGAGCGACAGGCCGGAGCGCATCAGCGCCATCAGCCCGAGGAAGACGATCGCCGCCAGCACCGTCGTCATCGCCGCCTTGAGCAGGAGTTGCGGCCGCGCCGGCGCCGAGGATTCGCTCCCGGGGACCACCTCGCCGGTCTCCGCCTGGGTGCGGATCTTCAACGGCAACACCACGAACAGCACCGTCCACCAGATCACGAAATAGATCGCGATCGCCGTCCCGATCCGCATGACGCCCTCCCCTCGGGCTTCTCGTTTCGGCGAGGATAACGAGCGGCGCCGAACCGGTCGAGGGGGCGGCCGACGACCTCTCGAAACGGAGATCGCCCGCGCCGGTTTCCCGGGCGGGCGATCGAACCGCGTGTCGCGACGGCGAAGCTCAGACCTGCTCGATCTCGACCAGGGTGCCGCAGAAGTCCTTCGGGTGGAGGAACAGCACCGGCTTGCCGTGGGCGCCGATCTTCGGCTCGCCGTTGCCGAGCACGCGAGCGCCGGCCGCCTTCAGCTGGTCGCGGGCGGCGAGGATGTCGTCGACCTCGTAGCAGACGTGATGGATGCCGCCGCTCGGGTTCTTGTCCAGGAAGCCGGCGATGGTCGAGGCTTCGCCGAGCGGCTCCAGCAACTCGATCTTGGTGTTCGGCAGCTGCACGAAAACGACGGTGACGCCGTGCGCCGGCTGCGGCAGCGGCTCGGAAACCTGAGCGCCGAGCGTGTCGCGATAGATCGCTGTGGCGGCGGCGAGATCCTTGACCGCGATCGCCACGTGATTGAGCCGTCCGATCATCTGTTTCCCTCCGAATGGAAATTTCAGGACCCTGAAACCCGTGCCAGCCTTACTCGCGGCCGAACGTCGCGTCCATCGTTCTTCGGTCCGTCAGACTTCTGTCCGTCAGATCACGGACACCATCACCTCGACGATCGGCTTCTTGCCCCACCGCTCGTTGACCGCGCCGCGCACCGCCCGCTTCACCGCGTCGGCGACCAGCGCCGCGTCCTTGCGTTTCGGCCGCGGCAGACCCTCGAGGGTGGCGGAGGCCGCCGTCTCGACCGCGTCGCGGAACGGACGGCCGCGTTCGTCCTCGGCCGGAATCCCGACCAGCGCCACCGCCGGATCGGCGAGCGCGTTGCCCTTGGCGTCGATCACCAACGACACCGCGACCACGCCGGCGAAGGACGCCTTGCGGCGTTCGCGCGCGCCCGATTCGTCGGGTCGAGTCAGCAGGTTGCCGTCCCGGAACAGGCGGCCGACGAAGACCTCGTCGATTTCCTCGACCGGCCCCGGCGCCAGCCGCAGCATGTGCCCGTTCAGCGCCCGGCCGATCTCCTTCACCCCGAGCGACCGGGCGAAGTCGGCGTGGACGGCGAGATGCAACGCCTCGCCGTGCACCGGCACCGAGACCTCCGGCCGCACCGCCTCGTAGAGCATCGCCATCTCGCCGCGACGCGGGTGGCCGGAGACGTGCACCAGCGCGTCGCGATCGGTGACGATCTTCACGCCCTTGGCGGCGAGTGCATTCTGAATCGCGTTCACCGACTTTTCGTTGCCGGGAATGGTGCGCGAGGAAAAGATCATGGTGTCGCCGGCCGACATCGCGACGTTGCGATGCTCTCCGGCGGCGATGCGCGCGAGCGCGGCACGGCTCTCGCCCTGGCTCCCGGTCAAGAGCGCCACCACCTTGTCGCGGGGCAGATAGCCGTAGGCCTCGTCGTCGAGGAACTCCGGCAGCCCGTCGAGCAGGTGGCATTCCTTGGCGACGTCGATGGCACGACGCATCGCCCGGCCCATCACCACAAGATTGCGGTCGGCCTTGGCGGCGGCTTCCGCCACCGCGCGGATGCGGCCGACGTTCGAGGCGAAGGTGGTGACGCACACCCGATGCGGCGCCGCCGCGATGATCTCGGCGAGCGAGGCGGCGACCTCGCTCTCCGACGGGCTGGAGCCGTCGCGCAGCACGTTGGTCGAATCGTTGATCAGCGCCCGGACCCCGGCGTCGCCCAGCGCCCGGAAGCGGTCGAAATCGGTTGTCCAACCGGTGACCGGGGTCGGATCGACCTTCCAATCGCCGGTGTGGATCACCGTGCCGAGCGGCGTGCGGATGGCGAGCGAGCAGGCCTCCGGGATCGAGTGGGCGACCGAGACCGCCTCGATCTCGAACTCGCCGAGACGGATGGTGTCGCCGGCGGTGTAGCGGTTGATCGGGATCTCGCCGGTTCCGCCTTCCGCCGCGCCCTTGGCCTCGAGCAGTCCGGCGGCGAAGGGCGTCATCCACAGCGGCGCCTTGAGGCGTGGCCACAGTTCCAGCAGCGCCCCGAAGTGATCTTCGTGGGCGTGGGTGATGACGATGCCGACGAGGCTGCGGCGATCCTCTTCGATGAAGCGCAGGTCCGGATAGATCAGATCGACACCCGGCTCGTCGAATTCCGAGGCGAAGGTGATGCCGCAATCGACCATCAGCCAGCGGCGATCGTCCTCCGGACCGAAGCCGTAGAGGGCACAGTTCATCCCGATCTCGCCGACGCCGCCGAGCGGCAGGAACACCAGTTCGTCACCCTTGCGGGGTTTCTTCACCATCATTCGTCCTTCGCGGGCGGGAAGAACACGTCTCCCGCCGAAATCTTCCGCCGCGAGCCGTCGGCTCCGACGAGTATCAGAAGTCCGTCCGCGTCGATCCCCTCGAACCGGCCGGTCTCCTCGCCGCGCATCAGCCGCACCCGGATCGCCGCCCCGATGCCGACCGCGCGCGCCAGCCACGCGGCACGGATGGCCGCGAAGCCACGCCCCTCGTCCCATTCGGCGAGCCGTGCGGCTAAGGCGGCGCGGAGCTCCTCGAACAATCGCTCCGGCGCGACGTCGATCCCCTCGATCAGCAGATTGGTCGCCGCCGTCTCGGTGCCGACCGGGTGATGGCGGCAGTTGACGCCGATCCCTACGGCTACGGCCGTATGGCCGGCCGGCGTCCGCGTCGTCTCGAGTAGGATGCCGGAGAGCTTGCGGCCGTCGATCAGGACGTCGTTCGGCCACTTGATGCCCGGCGCCTTCCGGCCCTCGGCGACGGTTGCGACCGCGTCCGCGGTGGCGACCGCCGCGACGAACGGCAGTTCCGGCAGCCGCGGCGGCACGCCGGGGTCGATCAGCAGCGCCGAGGCGAAGAGATTGCCCGGCTCCGACGTCCATTCGCGACCGCGTCGGCCGCGTCCGCCGTTCTGGGTCTCCGCAACGACCCAGACCCGCCCCGGATCTCCGAGACGGGCCAAGTCGAGAACGTCGATGTTGGTCGAGACGGTCGCGACCTTGCGCACCACCCGCCAGGACGCCGCCACGGCGGAGGCCGAAGACCGCCCCCCGCCGAAAC
>JAAYVT010000436.1 GCA_012517025.1 Phyllobacteriaceae bacterium
CGCGGGTGATGCGGCCGGAAGCCCTCGACGCCTGGCGCATCCCGACGTTGATTCTGGCCTCCGGCGCCGACGCCGTCGTGTCGCTGCCGGCGATCGAGCGCTTCGCCGCCGCGACCCGCGCGACCGGCCTGCAGGTGGTTCCCGGCGCCCGTCACGAGTTGTTGCAGGAGCGCGATCGGTACAGAGAACAGGCGTGGGCCGCCTTCGACGCCTTCGTGCCGGGCGACGGTGCCCCGCCGCCGCGGCCGATCGGCGCGACGCCCGAGGCCTCACTCGGCGCGGGAGAGCAGCCGCAGGACCTCGTCGTGCAGACGCGGGTCACCGGAGGCGACGACACGCCCGCCCTCGACGGCGGTGCCGCCGGTCCACGAGGTGACGACGCCGCCCGCCCCCTCGACGACCGGGATCAGCGCGACGATGTCGTAGGGCTGCAGCCCGGCCTCGATCACCACGTCGGCGAAGCCGGCGGCGACCATGCAGTAGGCGTAGCAGTCGATCCCGTAACGCGCCAACCGGACCCGTGATTCGACCCGGTCGTAGGCCGGCCGTTCCGTCGCGGTGAACAAGGCCGGAGTGGTGGTGAACAGGACGGCGTCCTCGATCCGCTCGCAGGCGCGCGTCGCCAGCGCCCGATCACCCTCCGGCCCCTTGTACCACGCCCGCCGCCCGTCGCCGGCGAAGCGCTCGCCGGTGAACGGCTGCGCCATCATGCCGAGCGCCGGCCGGCCGTGCCGCTTCAGCCCGATCAGCGTGCCCCACACCGGCAGGCCGGTGATGAAGGAGCGGGTGCCGTCGATCGGATCGAGCACCCAGACGTGTTCGGCGTCGAGCCGCTCCGAGCCGTACTCCTCACCGAGGATGCCGTGCTCCGGGCACTCGGCGGCGATCAGCCCGCGCATCGCCGCCTCGACCGCCCGGTCGGCCACCGTCACCGGGTCGAAGGCGTCGCCGGAGAGCTTGTTCTCCACCGCCAGCCGCGACCGGAAATGCGGCATCACCGCCGCACCGGCGGCATCCGCCAGACGGTCGAGGAAAGCGACGAGGGCGGCGTCGTCGGTGGGCGTGGTCATGGTCGGCTCCGAGCGCGAGGAAGGTCGGCAAAGCCATGCGCCGAGCCGCGCCGCGAGGCAAGTCCGCGCCCCTGCGGAGCCGCTCCGCCCCGCCCGCGCCCGCCGCGCTTGCCCCCACGAAAATGAAAGTCCGGTATGTGATGCAAAAAATCTCTTGACCTTTTTGCAGCGCAATATAAATTCATCCCCATCGCGATCGGTTGTTCGCAACGGATCGCGGGCCCTTCTCGGGCGTTTCCTCCCTGATACCACTTTGGGACCGCCGCGTTTCGCGTGCGGTCCCATTTTTCTTTCCGCCGCGTCGCAACAGGAATTTCACGTCGTCGACGAACGCCGTCGCGGCGGCCGCATCACTCCGCCGCCAGCGCCTCGTCGTCGAGGATGGCGCGCCAATCGGCGGCGAGATCGGCGAACAGACGATCGAGATCGCCGGCCAAGCGCCGGAAGCCGCGGGTCGGCGCCATCGACGTCTCGTCCATATAGAGCGACCGCGCCATCTCGATCTGCAACGCGTGCACGCCGCGCTCCGGCCGGCCGTAATGCTCGGTGACGTATCCGCCGGAATAGGGCTTGTTGCGCGCCACCCGATAACCGGCGGCGCGGAACACGGCGGAGACGACGTCGGTCAGACGCGGATCGCAGCTGGTGCCGTCGCGATCGCCGAGCACGATCTCGGCGCGACCGTCGCCGACGCTCGGGCGCGGCAACGACGGCATCGAATGACAATCGATCAGGATCGCGACGCCGAATCGCGCCACCAACCGGTCGAGCGTCTCGCCGAGGAGCGCGTGATAGGGCCGCCACAGCCCGTCGATCCGCGCCATCCCCTCGGCGATCGGGATCGGTCCGCCGTAGATCTCCTCGCGTTCGGAAACGATGCGGGGAATGGTGCCGAGCCCGCTCGCCACCCG
>JAAYVT010000437.1 GCA_012517025.1 Phyllobacteriaceae bacterium
AGGACGTGCTGCTCTTCATCGACAACATCTTCCGCTTCACCCAGGCGGGTTCGGAAGTGTCGGCGCTGCTCGGCCGTATCCCGTCGGCGGTGGGCTATCAGCCGACGCTGGCCACCGAGATGGGCGCCCTGCAGGAGCGCATCACCACCACCTCGACCGGTTCGATCACCTCGGTGCAGGCCATCTACGTGCCGGCCGACGACTTGACCGACCCGGCGCCGGCGACCTCCTTCGCACACTTGGACGCGACCACCGTGCTGTCGCGCTCGATCGCGGAAAAGGGCATCTACCCGGCGGTCGACCCGCTCGACTCGACCTCGCGCATGCTGTCGCCGGCCGTCGTCGGCGAGGAGCACTACGGCGTCGCCCGTCGCGTCCAGTCGATCCTCCAGCGCTACAAGTCGCTGCAGGACATCATCGCGATCCTGGGCATGGACGAGCTCTCGGAAGAGGACAAGCTCACCGTCGCCCGCGCCCGCAAGATCGAGCGCTTCCTGTCGCAGCCCTTCCACGTCGCCGAAGTGTTCACCGGTTCGCCGGGCAAGCTCGTCGACCTGAAGGACACCATCCGCGGCTTCAAGGGTCTGTGCGAAGGCGAATACGATCATCTGCCGGAAGCGGCCTTCTACATGGTCGGCACCATCGAAGAAGCGATGGAAAAGGCCAAGAAGCTCGCTGCCGAGGCCGCCTGAGCCGTACGTCCTCTCGACCGGCCGCGCGAGCGGCCGGTCGTCACACACCGACGCCGCGCGGCATTCCCACGCGGCCCTAGAGCGAGGCGGAAATGGCCGAAGCGTTCAAGTTCGAGCTGGTCTCCCCGGCGCGTCTCGTCCTCTCCGAAGAGGTCGCGCAGGTGACGGTCCCCGGTTCCGAGGGTGACTTCACCATGCTGAAGGGCCACTCGCCGTTCATGACCACCGTCCGTCCCGGCGTCCTCGAGGCGACCACCCCGGCCGGCAAGGTGACCAAGATCTTCGTGCGCGGCGGCTTCGCCGACGCCACCCCGGCCGGTCTCACGGTTCTCGCCGAACAGGCGATCCCGGTCGAGGATCTCAAGGCGGACGTGATCGCCAAGGAGATCAAGGACGCCGAGGAAGACGTCGCCGACGCCAAGACCGCCGAGGCCAAGCGCGTCGCCCAGGAGAAGCTCGATCAGCTCAAGGCGGTGTTCTCCGCCGCCGCGACCGGGCACTGATCCCGAACCGACGTCCCGTCGATCCGAAACGAAGAGAGCCCCGATCCGCCGATCGGGGCTCTTCTCGTTTCCGTCTCGCTCGTCGCCGCGCCGACCGCGCTCAGCCGAGCGCGATGTCGGGCCGGATCGCGGCGATCGCCGCCACGCCGTGGCGCATCGCCGCCTCGTTGTCGAATTCGCCGACCTCCATCGCCGACCCGTCGCGGCCGTCGATCAGGAAGAGATGCCAGAGGCTCGAGCCGCCGCCGAGATCCTCACGCAGCGCTCCGAGCGAGCCGCAGTCCTCGTAGGCGAGCCGCCGCCGCACGCCGGCGCCGAAGCGGGTCCGCAGCTCCTCGCTCACCGTCGCGGTAGCGGTCTCGAAGGACACCACGCGTTCGATTCCGGAGAGCGCCGCCGACACCCCGGCCGAGCCGAGGGCGATGCCGAGGCCGCAGCCGAACCATACGAACGCATCAGGAAACAACCCGAAGCCGGGGCGCGCCATCACGACGACCGCCACCGCCGCGGTGAGCAGCGAGCCGGCGAGCGTGCCGACCGCGCCGCGCCAAGCGCCGTCGACCGGCCGCGAGAAATCGATCGAGCCGCGGCGGCGCGTGACGGTGGTGAGTATGTGATCCATGGTCGTTCCCCGTGGCGATGACGTCTGTTCGCCACAGGATGATCCGGCGTGGTCAACGAACCCTTAAGGGCGCCGCGGTCACACAACCAACGAGCCGAAGGCGGAGACCACCGCTTCGTAGACCGGGCGCTTGAACGGGATGATCAGACCCGGGAGGTTGGACATCGGCTCCCACCGCCATGCCGCGAACTCCCGTTCGCCCGCCGGCGGATGGACGATGTCGATCTCGCTCTCCTCGCCCTCGAAGCGGAAGGCGAACCACTTCTGCGTCTGTCCGCGCCACTTGTGGCGCCAGCGCTCGCCCACCACGTCGCGCGGGATGTCGTAGGAAAACCAGTCGGGTGCCTCCGCCATCAGGCTGGCGCTGCGCACGTTGGTCTCCTCCCGCAGCTCGCGCCGCGCCGCCTCGATCGGATCCTCGCCCGGATCGATGCCGCCCTGCGGCATCTGCCATTCGTGGCCGGGCGAGACGTGCTCCACCAGGCCCTCGTTGGCGCGCCGGCCGATCCACACCAGCCCGTCGCGATTGATCAGGCAGATGCCGACGCAGGGGCGATAGGGCAGGCTCTCGAATTCGGTCGGGGTCACGGGCGTCCACTCCTCGCGCTCTCGGGGACGAGGCAGTGTTAGCCCATCCGCCTGCCGCCGTCACCCGTCGGCACCGGTGCGTTTCGCCTTGAAAGGGCGCCTCGCATGGCTCAATGTCGAAGGGTCGAGCCGTCGGCTCGGCCGGTTCGAGCGAGGAAGAACGCGGAAGAGGGTCACTTTCCGAGGACTGCCGTCGCGCGACCGCACTCGAGAGGAGGTCACTCACCTGCCCGTCGAACAGACCCGGGAAGCCGCGCCGGCTCCCGTTTCCGCGGCCGCCCTGCGGCCCTGGCCGAACGCCGAGACCATCGCCGAAGCGGCGAGAAAGAGCCTCGACGACAGCAAGGCCGAAGACATCGTCGTCATCGACATCAAGGACAAGTCCTCGCTCGCCGACGTCATGATCGTGGCGTCGGGGCGCTCGCATCGCCACGTCGGCGCCATCGCCGACCGACTGATCGAGGACCTCGAACGGCTCGGCGTCGAATCGCCCCGCGTCGAAGGCCTGCCCCACTGCGATTGGGTGCTGGTCGACGCCGGCGACGTCCTGATCAATCTCTTCCGTCCCGAGGTGCGCGGCTTCTACGCCCTCGAGAAGATGTGGTCGTCCGACGCCGCCGCGCCGCGGATCGCACCGCGCGGCTGAGGCGAGACGGGAGAGCGCCGTGCGCATCACCATCGCGGCGGTCGGCCGGATGAAGGCCGGCCCCGAGCGGGAGCTGCTCGACCGCTACGTCGATCGCGCCGGCAAGCAGGGGCGTCCCCTCGGCATCACCCGCGTCGAGGTGCGCGAGATCCCCGAATCGCGCGCCGGTCGGGCCGAGGATCGCAAGGTCGAGGAGGCCGCGGCGCTGCTCGCCGGCCTCTCCGACACCACGCGCCTGATCGCCCTCGACGAGCACGGCCGCACGCTCGGCTCGCGCGCCTTCGCCGACGACGTCGCCGCCTGCCTCGCCGGCGGCCGCGATCTGGCGATCCTGATCGGCTGTGCCGACGGGCACGGCGCGGCGGTGCTCGACCGGGCCGATCTGCGCCTCGCCTTCGGCGCCATGACCTGGCCGCATCAGATCGTCCGCGTGCTCGCCGCCGAGCAGGTCTACCGCGCCGCCACCATCCTCGCCGGCCACCCCTATCATCGCGATTGAGGTGCGCCGCCGCGACGGATGCGCCACCGCCCGGATCTCGCCACCGACCCGCCTTGCCTGTGCCCCGGTCGCGAGCTCAGGATCGATCGACCCCGAATCGCCGGACCACCCCCGATGACCGCAGCCGAGACGACACCCGCCCCCGCGACGCGGCCCCACCGCGCCGTCGCCGGCGCGCGTCCGGCGCGGCATGCCGTCGCGGTCGCCGTCTGCCTCGCCTGTCTCGCACCACCCGATGCCGGCGCCCAGGTGCCGCCCGGCCTGCGCCCCTCGACCGCGCCGAACGGCGGCACCACGCCCGCCGCGCCCGCCACCGACGAAGCCGGCAGCGAACGCCGCGCCGCCCTGCGCACCGAGCTCGAGGGCGTGCTGCGCGACATCGATCTCGGCAAGGAGCGGCAGAGCGCGATCGCCGCCGAGATCGAATCGCTCTCCCGCGACCGCTCCCGCCTCTCCGAGCAGCTGGTCGCCACCGGCGATCGCCTGCGCGAGGCCGAACGCCGTCTCGATCTGACCGAACGCCGCATCGTCGATCTCGAGCGCGACCTCGCCCGCACCCGCGCCTCGCTCGCCGGCCGTCGCGGTGTGCTCGCCGACGTCCTCGCCGCGCTGCAACGAATCGGCCGCAACCCGCCGCCTGCCATCGCCGTCCGTCCCGAGGACGCCCTCGCCTCTGTGCGCAGCGCCATCCTGATCGGCGCGCTGCTGCCGGATCTGCGCGAGCAGGCCGAGGCATTGCTCACCGATCTGCAGACCCTGCAGGGGCTGGAGACCGCCGCCCACGGCGAACGCGACCGCTTCCACGCCGAG
>JAAYVT010000438.1 GCA_012517025.1 Phyllobacteriaceae bacterium
CCGGTCCGGCGGCTGGTGGAACGCGCCTTTCGAGACGAACGATGACCCCGCTCGGCGACGTGTGGAGTGAACGACACGTTCCACGTGCGGACCGGAACCCCGCGCCCGGATGGAACGATTCCCCGCCTGCGGGCTCGCTTTCGAGGTCGTTTTGAAATGAAACGTCCGTTATTGACATTCAATGGAATGTATGTTCTGTCAGTCTCGGAACAACGGTCGACGCGCGAGACCCCGTTCGCCCCGAGCCGTCTCGTTCGCTTCCGACACAAGCATCAACGCATGAAGGGAGATGTCCAGATGTTGGCCCGCAAGACACTCGCGCCGCTCGCACTGATCGGCGCTCTGATGACCGGTGCCCTTCCGGCGTTCGCAGCGGACGTGACGCTGCGTCTGGCGCACAACCTCAGCCAGGACCACGTGATCGCCAAGACCTTCGCCCGTCTGGCCACGCGCGTCGCCGAACTGTCCAACGACAAGATGGAGATCAAGATCTACCCGAACGGGCAGATGGGCGAGACCAAGGACGTCATCGCCATGATGCAGCAAGGCGCCATGGACATGACCAAGGGGTTCTACGGCGAGTTGGAGGCGTTCGAGCCGTCCTACTTCATCTTCGCCGTGCCCTATCTGTTCGAGAACGACGCCCACCTCGAGCGGGTGCTGCGCAGCAAGCTGATCGACGAGCTGAACGAGAAGTCGGCCAAGAAGGGCTTCATCAACCTCGCCGGCTACGGCTCGGGAACTCGGAGCTTCTACACCAACAAGGAGATCCGCACCCCCGACGACGTCAAGGGCCTGAAGATCCGGGTGCTGCCGACGCCGACGACCAATCGCATGATGGAGCTGATCGGCGCCCATCCGGTTCCGATCCCCTACGGCGAGACCTATACCGCCATCCAGCAGCGGGTGATCGACGGCGCCGAGAACAACATCACCACCTTCGTGTCGACCCGGCAGTTCGAAGTGGCCAAAGTCTTCTCGGAGGATCGCCACACCGTGGTGGTCGACTTCCTCACCATGTCGAAGAAGAGCTGGGATCGTCTCACCCCCGACCAGAAGGCCATCTTGAAGAAGGCGGTCGACGAGTCGGTGGTCTACGAGCAGGAGCTCTACAAGCAGGACGTCGACGCGGCGGTGAAGCGTGTCCTCGCCGCCGGCGACAAGATCATCCAGGCCGATCCCGCGCCCTTCAAGGCCGCCGTCGCTCCGCTCATCGCCGAGCTGATGGCCGATCCGGAAAAGGCGAAGTGGATCGAGGCGGTGCGCGCCGAAGCGAAATGAGGGTTCCTCGCCGCCTCCGCGAGCCGGAGGCGGCAACCTCCTGAAGGAAACGCCGGAATGACGAACACGCTGCTTCGGCTTCGCAGAGGGGTGGATCTCGTCTTCACCTCCGCTTCCGCTCTACTTCTCGCCGTGCTGGTCGTGGCGGTCACGTGGCAGGTGCTGAGCCGCTACGTCCTGGGCATCCCCAGCACCGAGACCGACGAACTGTCGCGCTTCCTGCTCATCTGGCTGGTGCTGATCGGCGCGGCGCCGTGCGTCGGCGGCAAGAAGCATCTGGCGATCGATTTCCTCGAAGCCGCCCTGGCCGAACGCGGCAAGCGGATGCTCTCGCTCTACATCGACGTCGTCGTCATGGCCTTCGCCTTCTGGGTGATGGTGATCGGCGGCTGGCGGATGATCGACAGCGTGCGCATGACCGGGGAGACCTCGCCGGCGCTGCAGCTTCCGATGGGGGCGATCTATTCCGTGCTGCCGTTGAGCGGCATCGCGATCGTCCTCTACTGCGCCATCGACGTGGTGCTCGCCCTCGCCGGGGTGGCGCCGTCGAACGACACCGGCAACGAGATGGTGGACTGACGTCATGAACACCCTGACCACGCTCGTCCTGATCGGCTCGTTCTTCGTCCTCGTGTTCACCGGCGTGCCGATCGCCTTCTCGCTCGGCATCGCCGCGATCGCGGCCGGCTGCATGATCCTGCCGCCCGAGATCATCCTGACCATCGTCAGCCAACGGCTGGTCTCCGGTCTCGACAACTTCGCGCTGCTGGCCATCCCGTTCTTCGTGCTGGCCGGGGTGCTGATGAACCACGGCGGCATCGCCGCGCGGCTGATCCGGCTGGCGCTGGTGATCGTCGGCCGCACCCCCGGTTCGCTCGGTCACGTCAACATCGTCGCCAACATGCTGTTCGGCGCGATCTCCGGATCGGCTTCGGCGGCGGCGGCGGCGGTCGGCGGGGTGATGGCGCCGATGCAGGAGAAGGCCGGCTTTCCGAAGGAATATTCGGCCGCCGTCAACATCTCGTCCTGCGTCACCGGGCTTTTGATCCCGCCCTCCAACGTGATGATCATCTACGCCGTGACGGCCGGCAATCTGTCGATCGCCGCCCTGTTCGCGGCCGGCTACGTGCCCGGCATCCTGCTCGGCCTGTCGCTGATCGTGACCGGACTGATCATCTCGATCCGTCGCGGCTACGGCTCCGGCGAGCGCGCCACCCTGGCCCAGGTGTGGCGGGCGCTGGTGGAGGCGGTGCCGAGCCTGCTGCTGATCATCATCATCATCGGCGGCATCATCGGCGGCGTCTTCACCGCCACCGAGGCCTCGGCGATTGCGGTGCTCTACGCACTGTTCCTCTCGGTGATCGTCTACCGCACGATTCCGCTGCGCCGGTTGCCGGCGGTGTTCCTGGAGGCGACCACCACCACGGCGGTCGTGCTGCTGCTGGTGGCGATGTCGATCGGCATGTCCTGGGTGATGACGCGGGCCGACATCCCGCAGACCATCACCGCCGGCCTGCTCTCGATCTCGCACGACCCGATCGTCCTGCTGCTGATCATCAACGCGATCCTCATCGTCGTCGGCATCTTCATGGACATGACGCCGGCGATCCTGATCTTCACCCCGATCTTCCTGCCGGTCGCCAATTCGATCGGCATGGACCCGCTGCACTTCGGGATCATGATGATCTTCAACCTGTGCATCGGGCTGTGCACGCCTCCGGTCGGCGTCGCCCTGTTCGTCGGCTGCTCGGTCGCCGGCGTCCGGGTGCAGAACGTGGTGATGCCGCTGATGCCGTTCTTCCTGGCGATGCTGGTGAGCTTGGCGTTGGTCACCGCCGTGCCGGATCTCAGCCTCGCGGTTCCGCGGAGCCTCGGCCTCTACCAGTGAGGCCGCGGTCGCGGCTCTCGATCGGTCGGTCCCGGAGCGCCTTCCGGTGATCCGACCGCGCGGGGGGACGGAATGATCGGCCCGAACCGATCGCCCGTCCCCCTTTTCGCGTCCGTCGGGACCCGACACCAGCGGCGCGCCCGCGTAGGCGTTCCGCCGCGCCCCTCGCGCCGGCCCCCCTCTCCGCTTCGCACTCGTGCCAACGTGAAGCGCTCGGTCCGCCGACGGCGTGCCGGCGTTGCGGTCCGTCCCCGCCGAGGTTCGACGAAGCACGACGCCCCGTCGCGCCGGCCAGCCCGGTCGGCCGTTTCGCCTTCGCGGCCTCGCGCGAGGGGCCGCGAAGGCGCGATCGAAAAAGTTTGCGATGCAGCATTGACTCTGACAGCGCTGGCAGGGTTTAGCGTCAAAATCGAAAAAATTGCAGAAAACAAGAATTTTCATACGTAAAACGCGTCTCGAAGCGGTCGATCACCTTCGGTGCGATCGCTTCCGGCGAGGGTCGAATCGTCATTCGCAAGCAACGGTCGGGAGAAACCATCGTGGACGACATCACCAGCATCGGGTCCGGTCTCGATCTCGGCACCGCGCGTGCCTTCCGATGGGTTCATCGCGGCGACGAAGTCGTGGTGGCGCCCACGGAAGTCCCGCGGCGAGCGCCTCGGCCGGGGGAAGTGCGGGTGCGCATCACGGCGGCCAGCCTCAATTATCGCGATCTCCTCGTCGCCGGCGGCGTCGGGGCGGCTCGGCCGGAAGGGCCGATCCCGCTCTCCGACGGGGTCGGCGTGGTCGAGAGCGTCGGGGCCGGGTCGACGTTCCGGGTCGGTCAACGCGTCGCCGCGAACTTCTTCATGGA
>JAAYVT010000439.1 GCA_012517025.1 Phyllobacteriaceae bacterium
ATGCTGGCGGTGGCGACCGAATCGTTGGTCAAGCTCGTCACCTTCTCGGTGGTCGGGATCTACGTCACCTTCGTGCTGTTCGACGGACCGGGCGACCTGATGCGGGCGCTCGCCGACAATCCGGTCGGTGCCCACGTGCTTTCCGGCGGACTCAACGGCGGCAACTGGATCGTGATGACGACGTTGTCGTTCCTCGCCGTGCTGTTGCTGCCGCGGATGTTCCACGTCGGCGTGGTGGAGAACCACACCTCGGCGGAGCTCGACCGGGCGCGCTGGCTGTTCCCGCTCTATCTCGTCGCCATCAACCTGTTCGTCATCCCGATCGCGCTCGGCGGGCTGGTGCGCTACGGCACCGCGATCGAGGCGGACTCGTTCGTGTTGCGGTTGCCGCTCGACGCCGGCGCCTCGTTCGTCACGGTGCTCGCCTTCGTCGGCGGACTGTCGGCGGCGACCGCGATGGTGATCGTGTCCTCGGTCGCGCTGGCGCTGATGGTGTGCAACGAGCTGGTGGCGCCGATCCTGGTGCGGCGCGTCGGCCGCGACGGCGGCGACGAGCCGGACATGGTGCGCACGCTGCTGCGGGTGCGGCGCGCCGCGATCTTCGCCATCCTGCTGCTCGCCTACGTCTATCACCGGCTGGTCGCCGACGCCTCGGCGCTCGCCGACATCGGCCTGCTCGCCTTCGCGGCGATCGCGCAGTTCGCCCCCGCCTTCTTCGGTGCGCTGTTCTGGCGGCGCGGCACGGCGCGCGGCGCCATCGCCGGCATCCTGGTCGGCTTCGTGGTGTGGCTCTACACGTTGGCGGTGCCGACCTTCGTGGAGGCCGGATACGGCTCGTCGTCGCTGCTGCTCAACGGGCCGTTCGGGCTGTGGCTGCTCAGGCCGCAGGCGTTGTTCGCCTTCGCCTTCGACCCGCTGGCGCACGGCGTGTTCTGGAGCCTGTTGCTCAACACCGCCGCCTTCGTCTCGGTGTCGCTGACGCGGACGCCGGAGCCGATCGAGCGGCTGCAGGCCAACGTCTTCGTGCCGTCCGACTTCGTGCCGACACCGGCGCTCCGGCGCTGGCGCACCGCCGTGACGGTCGACGATCTGGTCTCCACCGTGGCGCGCTATCTCGGCGAGGAGCGCACCCGCCGCGCCTTCGGCGAATTCGGCCAATCGCACGCGCTGGCGCTCAACGGCAACCGGCCGGCCGATCTGCACCTGCTGCGCTTCGCCGAGCAGCTGCTCGCCTCGGCGATCGGCGCGGCGTCGTCGCGGCTGGTGCTGTCGCTGCTGGTCAAGCGGCGCGACCCGTCGACCAAGGCGGCGATGAAGCTGCTCGACGACGCCTCCGCCGCGATCCAATACAATCGCGACCTCCTCCAGATCGCGCTCGATCAGGTCGGTCAGGGCATCTCGGTGTTCGATCGCGAACTCGGCCTGATCTGCTGGAACCGCCAGTTCCGCCAGATCCTCGATCTCTCCCCCGACTTCGCCCAGGTCGGGGTGTCGCTGCAGGCGATCGTCCGCGACCGCGCCGAGCACGGCGAATTCGGCCCCGGCAATCCCGAGCGCATCATCAAGGATCGGCTCGACCGGCTGGTGCGGCGGATGGAGACCTATCACGAGCGGCTGACCTCCACCGATTCGGTGATCGAAGTCCGCACCTCGCCGATGCCGGACGGCGGCATCGTCACCACCTGGACCGACATCACCGAGCGCGTCACCTCGGCCGAGGCGCTGGCGCGGGCCAACGAGACGTTGGAGCGGCGGGTGCGCGAGCGCACCGAACAGCTGACCCGGCTCAACGGCGAGCTGTCGCGGGCGAAGGCGGAGGCCGACGAGGCCAATCTCGGCAAGACCCGCTTCCTGGCGGCGGCCGGCCACGACATCCTGCAGCCGCTCAACGCGGCACGGCTATACGCCACCTCGCTGGTGGAGAAGACCGAGAACTCGCCGCTGGCCACCCACGCCGTCAACATCGACCAGTCGCTCGACGCGGTCGAGGAGATCCTCGGCGCCCTGCTCGACATCTCCCGCCTCGACGCCGGAGCGTTGAAGCCGGAATTCGGCGTCTTCCGCATCGACGACATCCTCAAGGCGCTCAAGGTCGAGTTCGAACCGGTGGCGCGCGATCGCGGGCTGCGGCTGACCTTCCTGAGCTGCGGCCTGTGGGTGCGCTCGGATCGGCGGCTGCTGCGCCGTCTGGTGCAGAACCTCGTCTCCAACGCCATCAAATACACGCCGCGCGGGCGCGTCCTGGTCGGGGTGAGGCGGCGGCGCGGGCGGATCGCCATCGAGGTGCTCGACACCGGGCTCGGCATCTCGCAGGAACAGCAGAAGGTGATCTTCCAGGAGTTCCAGCGGCTCGACCAAGGCGCCAAGATCGCGCGCGGCCTCGGCCTCGGCCTGTCGATCGTCGAGCGCATCGGGCGGGTGCTGATCCATCCGATCGGGCTCGACTCGGTGCCGGGCAAGGGGTCGCGGTTCTGGGTCGAGGTGCCGACGACGGCGGCGATGCCGAACGTCGCCTCGGAGGACGGCGCGCCGCGTCCGTCGGCGGCGCGGTTCGACGGCATGACGGTGTTGTGCCTGGACAACGAGGAGACCATCCTCGCCGGCATGGAGGCGCTGCTGGTCGGCTGGGGCGTGCGGGGGGTCAAGGCGCGCGACCAGAAGGACGCCTCGGAGCAGCTGGCGACGCTGGTCAAAGAGACCGGGCACGGGCCGGACATGCTGCTCGTCGACTATCACCTCGACGACGGCAACGGCATCGACGCGGTGGTGCAGCTGCGCTGGCGGTTCGGCTCGGATCTGCCGGCGGCGCTGATCACCGCCGACCGCGGGCCGCAGGTGCGCCAGGAGGCGACCGAGAAGGCGATCTCGATCCTCAACAAGCCGGTCAAGCCGGCGGCGCTCAGAGCGGTGCTGGCGCAGTGGCGGACCCAGAAGGCGGCGGCGGAGTGATCCGCCCGCCCCGCCGAAACGTCGAACGGCGGCCCGGGTAGGCCGCCGTTCGAGAATTCGTCACGACTGCGTCGCTCTCACGCACCGACGGCCTGCCACTGGCCGGCTTCGATCTTGGACGCCGCGATCACCGCCTGGGTGCGGCTCTCGACGCCGAGCTTCTGCAGGATCGCCGAAACGTGCGCCTTCACCGTCGCCTCTGAGACGCCGAGCTCGTAGGCGATCTGCTTGTTGAGCAGCCCCTCCGACAGCATCATCAGCACCCGCACCTGTTGCGGCGTCAGGGTGGAGAGGCGCTGCACCAGCTTGGCGGTCTCGTCGGCGGGAAGCGCCGAGAGATCGACGTCGGCCGGCGTCCACACGTCGCCGGCCATCACCGTCGACAGGGCGTCGCGGATGGTGTCGGTGCCGAGCGACTTCGGCACGAAGCCGGCGGCGCCGAACTCCATGCAGCGCCGGATCGTGCCGGGATCCTCGTTCGCCGAGACCACCACCACCGGAACCGCGGGAAACTGCGCCCGCAGGTACATCAGGCCGGAAAACCCGCGCACCCCCGGCATGTTCAGATCGAGCAACACGAGATCGACGTCGTCTCCCTCCTCCAAGATCTTCGACACCGCCTCGAGCGAGCCCGCTTCGGCGATCTCCACACCGTCGAAGAGACCCTCGAGGGTCTGACGCAAGGCGCCGCGAAACAGCGGATGGTCATCCGCGATCACGAACCGATATCCCGGATTGGTCGCCAACCCCTTCCTCCCCCTGGTTCGTCGAGCCGACCACGGCGGTCCGCCGGACCCCGACGGCCGGCATCGACGGCGACACCCGCCCTCTCGTTTCCTCTGACCTCGGTGGAGCTGAACGGGTATGCTGATATGCGAATTATCGTTCCCGGCGCGAAGGGACGCAAGCCTCCTCCGAAAGGAGGAGCCTGAATAAGCTACAGGACTTACGTAAAATTTCGTTGTTCGACGCCATATCTTGCGGCGCGGACACGTCTTGCCCTGCACGGCACGCCGAACGGATGCGCGAGGCCGGACTTTGCCGTCCGCCGGGGGGCGCTATGTTCGGCGGCGCGTCGCTCTCGACGAGATCGGCGCATCGATCCCTCTTCCGGAGTTTCCCGACGCATGTCCCGTCCGTCGCTGTTTCCCGAACTCACCCCCCACACCACCGGTCGCCTGAAGGTCTCCGACCTGCACGAGATCCACTGGGAGGAGAGCGGCAATCCGAAGGGCAAGCCGGTGGTCTGCCTGCACGGCGGGCCGGGCGGCGGCATCACCCCGACGATGCGGCGGCTGCACGATCCCGACGCCTACCGCATCGTCACCTTCGACCAGCGCGGCTGCGGCCAGTCGACGCCGCACGCCGAGCTCGCCGAGAACACCACCTGGGATCTGGTCGCCGACATCGAGCGGCTGCGCGAGCTCCTCGGCATCGAGCGCTGGCAGGTCTACGGCGGCTCGTGGGGCTCGACCCTGGCGCTGGCCTATGCCGAGACCCATCCCGACCGCGTCAGCGAGATCATCCTGCGCGGCATCTTCATGCTGCGGAAGATGGAGCTGCGGTGGTTCTACCAGGAGGGAGCGAGCCTGATCTTCCCGGATCTGTTCGAGCCTTTCCGCGAATTCATCCCGGAAGCCGAGCGCGACGACCTGATCGCCGCCTATCACCGCCGGCTGACCGGGCCGGACGAGGCGACGCGGCTCGAGGCGGCGCGGCGCTGGGCGACCTGGGAGGGCTCGACGCTGTCGCTACTCCCGGATCCGGCGCGTGCGGCGGCCTTCGGCGGCGACACTTTCGCCCTCGCCTTCGCGCGGATCGAGAATCACTTCTTCACCCACGACGGCTTCTTCGAGGTCGAGGACCAGCTGCTGCGCGACGTTCATCGCATCCGCCACATCCCGGGCGTGATCGTGCACGGTCGCTACGACATGTGCACGCCGATGGTGAACGCCTGGGACCTCAAGAAGGTCTGGCCGGAGGTCGACCTGCGGATCGTCGACGATTCCGGTCACGCGGTCACCGAGCCCGGCCTCGTCGCCGAGATGGTCGGGGCGAGCGAGCGCTTCAAGCACCGCCCGGCGTGAGCACGCCGGCGCGGGTGCCGAGATAGTGCAGCGACAGATCGCGACGGTTCGAGCCGTCGCGATGTTCGAACACGTAGACCGCTTGCCAGGTGCCGAGGTCCATGCGGCCGGCGCGGACGGGGATCGCCAGCGACACGCCGGTCAGCGTCGTCTTGACGTGGGCCGGCATGTCGTCGTCGCCCTCGAGGGCGTGCCGCCACGGCAAATCGCGCGGGGCGAGGCGGTCGAGGGCGTCGACGAGATCGGGCAGCACCTCCGGCGAGGCGTTCTCCTGAACGGTGAGCGAGGCCGAGGTGTGGCGCAGGAACAGCGTCAGCAGGCCGTCGCCGGCGGCCACTTCGGCGAGCCAGCGGTCGATCGCGGCGGTGACGTCGCGCAGACCGGCACCGCGCGTCGCCACGCTCAGGCGACCGAGGGATTGGCACAGCGGCGGCTCGTCGGCGGGTGGGGCGGGGCTGGTCGTCACGATCGTCTCCGTCTCGGACGGTGCGACGCGAACGCCTCCGCGCGGTCACCGTCTCGCCGCAATGGCCCGGCAGACCGCTCGCCGTCGCGTTCGAGCCGCTTCGCCTCCCGGCCCATTGAACCGGGGCCGAGGGGAGGCTATGACGAAGCCGGGTTCGATCCAATCGACATTTCCTCGAGGAACGGGAAGGACGATGACCGTCACTGTCGCGAAATCCGCAGCGAAGGCCGTGCGCGCCCCGCTCTCCGCCGCCGCCGTTCTCGGCCTCGCCGCGCTCGCCGGGGCCGTCAGCGGCCCGGCGCAGGCCCAGTCGACCTCGTCGGCGGCCGACAGCTGGATCAAGGTCTGCCGCACCGACGAGAAGGCGAAGAAGGAACTCTGCAAGACCGCCTACGACCTGCGCACCACCGGCGGCCAGTTCCTGGCTTCCGTGGCGATCGTCGAGGCGACCGGCGAGGGCCGCAAGATCGTCGAGATGATCATGCCGACCGGCCTGCTGCTGCAGCCCGGCCTGAAGGTGCAGGTCGACCAGAACAAGGCTGAAGACGCCAAGTTCGGGATGTGCGCGCCGGACGGCTGCGTGGCCCAGCTGGTCAGCACCGAGGCCTTCGTCGGGGCGATGAAGAAGGGCGGCCAGCTCTCCGTCACCGCCTACGGTCAGGCCTCGAATCCGGTCGCCTTCAACTTCCCGCTCGCCTCCTTCAAGTCGGCGAACGAAGGCAAGCCGCTCGACGAGGCGGCGCTGAAGAAGCGCGAAGAGGCGATCGCCGCCGAGATCCAGCAGAAGCATAAGAGCATCGACGATCAGCTGCGCGAAGAGCAGCGCAAGGCCGGCCAGGCCAAGCCCTGATCGTCGCTCCCCGCGAAGCAGAAGCACGAACGGGCTCCCCGAGGAGCCCGTTCGTCGTTCGCGACCGTCGATACGCCCCGGCGCCGTGGTCAGGCCGTCGCCGCGCGCCCGTCCAACGCCGCGATCTCCTCGGCGATGGCGACGAGGGCGGCCTCGATCTCGACACGCCGTTCGTGGAGTTGGGCGGTCTGCCGGACGAGGTGGTCGCGCAGTGCGCCGAGACGCCCTTCGACCGCGTCGCCGCCGCTCGCCAGACCGAGCAGATCGCGAATTTCCACGAGCGAGAAGCCGACACGCTTCGCTCGCAGGATGATTCGCAGGCGTCGCCGATTTTCGTTGTCGTAGAAACGGGCCGTTCCCTCACGAGAGGGGCGCAGCAGCCCTTTCGCCTCGTAGAACCGCATCGCTCGCAACGTCACGCCGCATTCTCTGGCGAGTTCCCCGATCGTCCATAGACGATCGTCGTCGTCGATCTCCTGCCTCAGCAGGCTCGACAAGTCTTCTGTGCCATCCGTCAATTTCTTCGTCCATCCGCTACATCGTTCTCGGTCTCGGAAGGTCGGTCCCGACGCTCCGATCTGTCTTCGATCGGTTGAATCGAGGGGCCGTCGATTCCGCGGCGAGAGGGAAACGAGGAAGATCCCTCCGTCCGACGCGGCATTCGATCGTCACTATGTGGCATACCTGATCGTCCGGCGGAAGACGGATCCAAAACGTTGTGGACGGTGCGACGCCGTATGCCCCGCGACACCCCGTCGCCGACCCCGGCGCGGCGGAAATTCGCGCGGAAGATTGCGGATCCTTCAACGACGGGCTTCTACATTAACGAGTTGTTTACCCTGTTCGAAAAATCTGTCGTCGAAGCTCCGACCGGACACGTCTCCGAGTCGCGGAACGAACGCAGGCGGTCGCGCCGGCGCCGAAACCGGTCGGAACGCCCGAAAGACGGGCTCGTGCCGGCGGAGGAAGAACATGGCTCGCAACGAACCAGGGTTCGAAGACGAAGCCCGACAGCGCGTGATCGATGCGGCGCGTCGGTCCGGCATGTCGGTCGGCGACCTCGTGC
>JAAYVT010000440.1 GCA_012517025.1 Phyllobacteriaceae bacterium
GATCTCGTGGGCGATGCGGCGGGCGACGTCGGCCCAGGCCGAGGAGCGCTGCGCCGTCACCAGATCGGTGATGTCGTCGAGCGTCACCACGAAGCCCCGGCCGCTGGCGTCGGTGACTTCCGAAGTGATGCGGACGTTGACCGTCTGCTCGCGACCGGCCCTCAGAAGCGAGATCTGGTCCTGGTGCATGCGAGTGTCGGGCTCGCCGAGCGCCTCTTCCAGGATCTGCGCCACCTCGGGCATCACCTCGAACAGGCGATGGCCCATCAGCTCTTCCTCGCGGGTGGCGAGCAGCTGCTCGGCCGAGCGGTTGACCAGCGTCACCCGCCCCTCGCCGTCGACGCCGAGCACACCGGCGGTGACGCCGGCGAGCACCGTCTCGGTGAAGCGGCGGCGGCTGTCGATCTGGTCCTTGGCGGCGATCAGCTCGGCGCGCTGGCCGCGCAGCTCGCTGGTCATGGTGTTGAAGGTCTCGGCGAGATGGGCGAGGTCGCCCTCCTTGCGCCGGACCGGCACCTGTACCGCCAGATGGCCCTTGGAGACGTAGTCGGCGGCCAGGATCAGGCGGCGGATCGGCGAAACCAGCCGGTTGGCGAAGCCGATGCCGATCCAGATCGCGGCGATCAGGAAGATCAACGACACGCCGACGAAGATCAGCGCGAAGGCGAGCTGGGCGCCGAAGCGGCTCTGGTCGAGCTGGCGATAGTCGGCGACCGCCTCCTTGGCCTGCCGGAGCGGGCCGAGGACGCGCGGATCGAGCGGCCGGGTGGCGTAGAGATAGAGCCCGTCCCAGCCGTCGAGTTTGATGATGACGCCGACCTGATTGGTCTGGCCGGGGGTGAGCACCACCGGTTCGCCGTTCTCGGCACGGGCGTAGGCCTCCGGCGGCGGCATCTGGATCTCGGACCAGTCGTTGACGATGACGGTGCGGGTCATCACCGTGCCGTTCTCGGCCAGGATGAAGGCGGCCGGCAGGCCGCGCAGCCGGCATTGCGTCGCCATCAGGCCGTCGAAGCGATCCGGCTCGGATTCGTAGAGCTCCTTGGCGCGGCCGACGTCGGTCGCCATCGCCATCGCGTCGGCGCGGATGGCGCGCGAGTGCTCGGCGAGATAGGCGTCGCCGACCATCGCGGCGCTGTCGACGATCAGGCGGGTGCGGTCCTCGAACCAGCGATCGAGGCCGCGCTCGAGCGTCACCGAGGCGAGTACGGCGATGATCAGGGCCGGCGCCGCCGCCACCGCCGAGAACACGCCGATCACCCGGAGATGCAGCCGCGCCGCTGCCCGGCCCGCCACCCAGGCCCGCCACAGGCCGAACAGCTCGACGCCGATCAGCGCCATCAGCATCACCATCAGCACGCCGTTGACGATGAGCGTCAGCCACACCGTGGAGACGGTCGGCACCACCCGCGTCATGCCGGTCAGGATGGCGAAGGAGACCATCACGGTGATCAGCGCGATCACCGTCAGCACCATGCCGAAGCGACGCATCCAACGGGTGCGGTCGCCGATCGGCACCGTCGTCGTCTTCGGGATGGTCAGGATGGTCTGTTGGTCCAAGCGCGCCCCCTCGCGACGTCGCACCGCCCCGGAGGGGAGAGTCGACGCGCAGCTCGTCATCCGCCTTCAATGTTGCAGAATTGCGGCACTGTTGCCAGCAGACAACAGGTCACCGGTGCGGACTTACCGCTTCCCAGACCGTGCGGACGCCGAACAGCACGAACAACAGGCCGACGGCCCGCGTCACCCCACCCCGGAAGCGCAGGAACAGGCGTCCGATCATCGGCAAACCGCTCCAGGCGACGGTGACGAAGTCGCCGATCGCTATGCCGAGCGAGGTGGCGAGGAAGAGGCCGACCGCCTGCGCGAGGCCGAGCGACGGCCCGGCTCCGACCGACAGGGCGCCGTACATGGCGAGCGCGAAGGGATAGGCCTTGGGGTTGGTGAGCCCGAAGGCGATGCCGGTGCGGATCGGGCGATCGGCGCCGACGGTGGTGCGCGCCGTCGATGCCCCGGCGAGGATCGCGCGGCCGCCGAGGAAGATCAGGTAGAGGCCGCAGACGAGCCCGAGCAGGCGGAAGAGGTCCGGTCCGAGCCGGCTCGCCCCCATCAGCGCGGCGAGCGCCAGCGCCGACCACGTGGCGTCGCCGACGCCGTGACCGAGGAAGAAGGCGAGGCCGCGCGCCCGGCCGCGGGTGGCGGTGATCGACAGCACGGCGAGGGTGGCCGGTCCCGGCGTCACCACGTAGACGACGCCGGCGAGAACCGCCGGCAGGAGCTCCGTCGCCGTCATGCCGTTCTCCCCCGCCCGAGCCGACCCCTCACCGCGACGAGCGGATCACCTGGACGTCGAGATCGCGGATCTTCTTCCTGAGCGTGTTGCGGTTGACCCCGAGGAGTTCGGCCGCCTTGATCTGGTTGCCGCGGGTGGCGGCGAGCGCCGCCGAGATCAGCGGATATTCGACCTCGCGCAGCACCCGGTGATAGAGCCCGGGCGGCGGCAGATTGTCGCCGAAGGAGGAGAAATAGCCGGAGAGGTGGCGCTCGACCGCCGCCGAGATCCCTTCCTCGCCGGGTTTCTCCTCGGGCGAGGAGACGAGCGCCGGCTGGGCGAGCTCGGATTCGATCACCGAGGCGGTGATGACGTCCTGCGGATAGAGCGCGGCGAGGCGCCGGATCAGGTTCTCGAGCTCGCGCACGTTGCCCGGCCAGCGATAGCGCCGGAGCCGTTCCAGCGCTGCCGCCTCGATCTGCTTGGCCGGCAGGCCCTCCTTCTCGGCGAGCGCGAAGAAGTGGCGGACGAGGTCGCCGATGTCCTCCGAGCGCTCCCGGAGCGGCGGCAGGCGGATCGGCACGACGTTGAGGCGGAAATAGAGGTCCTCGCGGAAGAGGCCCTGATTGATCAGCTGCCGCAGGTCCTTGTTGGTCGCCGCAACGATGCGGACGTCGGTCTTGATCGGGGTGCGGCCGCCGACCGTGGTGTATTCGCCCTGCTGGAGGACGCGCAGCAGACGGGTCTGGGCGTCCATCGGCATGTCGCCGATCTCGTCGAGGAAGAGGGTGCCGCCCTCCGCCTGCTCGAAGCGGCCGGAGGCGCGGTTGGCGGCGCCGGTGAAGGCGCCCTTCTCGTGGCCGAACAGCTCGGATTCGATCAGGTCGCGCGGGATCGCCGCCATGTTGATGGCGACGAAGGGGCCGGAGCGGCGCTTGCCGTAGTCGTGCAGGGCGCGCGCGACCAACTCCTTGCCGGTGCCGCTTTCGCCGGTGATCATCACGGTGAGGTCGGTCTGCATCAGCCGGGCGAGGACGCGGTAGATGTCCTGCATCGCCGGCGAACGGCCGACCAGCGGGATCGCCTCGCCGTCGCCGTCGTTGCGATCGGGCAGGCGCCGGCTCTTCGGCTCGGCGAGGGCGCGACCGACGATCGAGATCAGCTCCTTCAGGTCGAAGGGCTTGGGCAGATACTCGTAGGCGCCCTTCTCGGAGGCGCGGATCGCCGTCATGAAGGTGTTCTGCGCGCTCATCACGATGACCGGCAGATCCGGCCGCATCTTCTTGATGCGCGGCAACAGGTCGAAGGCGTTCTCGTCCGGCATCACCACGTCGGTGATCACCAGATCGCCCTCCCCTTGCGCCACCCACCGCCACAGCGTCGCGGCGTTGGAAGTCAGACGCACCTCGTAGCCGGCGCGCGACAGCGCCTGATTGAGCACGGTACGGATCGCGGCATCGTCGTCGGCGACCAGAATGTTGCCCGATGGCATGATCGAAGGTCCTCGCCGGGTTGTCAGGAGCCGAACGACATCTTCTCGCTCTGCGCCCGCGTGAAGGCGGGCATCAGGATGCGGAAGACGGTCCGTCGGGGTTGGGATTCGCATTCGACCACGCCGCCGTGGTCGCGCACGATCTTGGCGACGAGCGCCAGACCGAGGCCCGAGCCGTTGGTCTTGGTGGTCACGAACGGGTCGAACAGGTGTTCCATGAGGTCGGAGGGGACGCCCGGGCCGTTGTCCTTGACGCAGAACTCGAGCGGCAGCGTCACCTTGTCCTTCGAGCCGGGCACCGACAGGCGCACCCCCGGCCGATAGGCGGTGGTGAGTACGATTTCGCCGTCGGCGGAGTCGCCGATCGCCTCGGAGGCGTTCTTCACCAGGTTGAGGAACACCTGGACGAGCTGGTCGCGGTTGGCGAGCACGGGGGGAAGCGACGGGTCGTATTCCTCGACGATGCGGATGTCGCGGGCGAAACCGGTCTGGGCCAGTCGTTTGACGTGGTCGAGCACCGTGTGGATGTTCACCGCCTCGCGCTCCACCGGCCGCTCGTCGGAGAACACTTCCATGCGGTCGACCAGCTTCACGATCCGGTCCGCCTCGTCGCAGATCAGCCGGGTCAGGGTGCGGTCCTCGTCGGAGGCCGACTGTTCCAGAAGCTGCGCCGCGCCGCGGATGCCGGAGAGCGGGTTCTTGATCTCGTGGGCGAGCATCGCCGCGAGACCGGTCACCGTGCGCGCCGCGCCGCGATGGGTGAGTTGGCGGTCGATCTTGTCGGCCATGGTGCGCTCTTGCAGCATCACCACCACCAGCTCCGGCTTGTCCGCCATCGGCGCGGCGTAGACGTCGACCACCTTCTCGCCGGGCAGGCGCGGGCTCTCGACGTCGAGGCGATATTCGCTGACCGGCGCCTGCCGTTCGCGCACCTGCGCGATCAGCTCGAGCACCGGCGAGCCGAAGGGGATGAAGTATGAGATGACGTGGCGGCGCATGAACGGCGCGCTCGCCTGGAAGAAGTGCTCGGCCGCGTCGTTGGCCGAGACGATTCGGCCCTCGCCGTCGACCGTGATCACCGGATGGGGCAACGCGTCGAGCACCGCGCCGGGGGACGTGTCGGTCGCGGGCCGTGCGCTCGAACCTGCCGAGGAAGTGCTCATGCGGCACGCCTTTCCGTCTCGTCGGAGAAGATGTCGTCGAGGAGATCGGCGACCACGGCCGGATCCTCGGTGGTCAACAGCGCCTTGCGCGTCTCGCCGGCGACGACGAGACCGTCCGCCGCGATCGCCGCGTCGAGATACCAGGCGAGGTGCTTGCGCGCCGCCCGGAGGCCGACCGAAATCCCGTGATGGGAGAGCATCGCGGCGTGATGCTCCTTGATCAGATCGCCGAGCGCGGGCCCACGCGGCGTCGCGATCGGCGCCTCGCCGCGCAGTGCCCGCCCGACCGCGCCGGGCAGCCAGGGTTGCCCGCAGGCGGCGCGTCCGATCATCGGGGCGTCGGCGCCGGAGGCCGCCATCGCGGCGCGC
>JAAYVT010000441.1 GCA_012517025.1 Phyllobacteriaceae bacterium
CCCCGAGCGATCGTCGAGCGGATCGCGAAACAGAAAGCCGTGCAGACGGCCGCGTCGCGCCTCGAAGAAGGCGACGACCGCGTCGAGATCGTCGAGGGAACGAATTCCCGAGCCCGCGTCCCAATGTCGCCGGCTGTCGGCCCAACGGGCGTTGCGGACCTCGCGGCCCGATCCGAGCACGACGATTTCGGTCTTTCGGCGGGTTTCGCCGGTGGCGCGCAGGGCGACGGCGAGCGGAAATTCCACCGCGTCGACGACGACGGTCTCGGTCATGTTCGGCGACTCCTGAAGATTTGATTTTCCTCAACGACGCTTCGCGGCGCCGCGGGTAACGATTTCGAACAAGGAGGAACGAGTGAGATGAGCGTCCATTCTTGCCATGACCTCGCGGAGGAATTTCCCGAACACGCCGAACGAATCCGTTCGCTCGTCATGACCGACGGAAATTTCTCCAGAGCCGTACAGTCCTACGGTGAAGTCAACCTTGAGATCCTGAGGATCGAGAACGAACTCGAGACATCCTCGGACGACTATCTCGAGACACTCAAGAAGAAACGACTTCGTCACCTCGACGACATTCAGAAAGCTCTCGTCCATCTCGAACACACCGGAGCCTGAGCCCCTCCTCGTTGGGTCCGGTGTCAGAGCCCGCGCCGTCCCCGTCCGACGGCGCGGGCCAACATACTCGTCATCTGCGTCTGTGAGCGGCGGAAGGACGCCGCGTCGGGCGTGGTGACGTTGAAGACGACGTTGGTGGCGCCGCCGCCGCCTTGGGCGGCGACCCCCAATCGTCCGTCGGGACCACGGGTCAGCGGCATGATCGCCTCGGCGCCCGCCTCCCCCATCAACCCGGTCGAACCGCGCATCGGAAAATAGGTCGGCGAGGCCACCACGCCGCCGTCGGCGAAGGGCGTCACCCGCCCGCCGGCGAGAACCCCGCCGGTCGCGAAGGGCAGCGCCCGCCCGGCGGAGAAGACGCCGCCGTGGGCGAAGCCGAGCAGGCCGGAGAGCGAGGAGAACAGCCCCGTCGCGCTGCTGCCGAGCGCCGAGGTGAGCGGGGTGAGCGCCGCCTCGAGCCATTTTCCTGACAGCCGTTCGGCCAATCCGCGCAGCACCGCATCGAACGACTTGCCCTGCACGATCGCACCCTTGAAGGCGGACGACAGCGACGAGCCGACCGACTTCGAGAGGTCGTCGAGGGAAGACAGCCGCTCGCTCAGGGTCTCGGTGGTGGTGTCGAGTTGGGAGAGATCATCGGACGCGGCCATCGGCGGTCTCCATCGGACGGACATCGGGGAAGCGACGCATCAGATCGTCGAGACCGGCGCGGTCGAGCCGAGACGCCGTCCGTCCGCGACCGAGCGCGGCGGAGAGCTCGCGCGGCGTCATCGCCCAGAAGGCGGCGGGCGCCAGCCCCCAGACGGTGAAGGCGAGACGCATCACCTCGTCCCAGGGGAAGGCGTCGCGATCGCCCCCGGGACCGACGGAGGGACCGGCGCGGCGCCGCCACGCTCGCTCCCGCCCGCGTCCGGCGGCGTATCGCCGTCGCCGAAGGTCAGCGCCAGGAGATCGGCGACGATCGCCGCGATGCCCACGAGCCCCCCTTCGACATGCATTTCGAACACATCTTCGAGGCGTGTCGGCGTGCCCCCACCGCCGAGACCGGCGGCGAAGACGGAAGCGACGTCTCGGGCGGAGAGGCGTCCGCCGGCGAAGCGTTCGGCGAGGCTCGGCAGATCGGCGACGGCGAAGGCCGCCTCGAGCTCGGCGAGCGCGCCGAGGGTGAGGCAGAGGACGCGGGGGCGACCGTCGACGATCGCCTCGACCTCACCACGACGGCGATTGGCCATGGAACGTCCTCCCTCAGGCGGCGACGAAGGTCAGCGCGCCGGCCGACTCGAGCGTCAGATCGAAGGTCAGCTCGCCGTCGTGGGCGCCGGAGAACTCCAGCGCGGCGACGAGGAACGGGCCGGTGACGGTGCCGAAGTCGGGCAGCACGATCTGCCAGGACTTCAACGCGCCGGCGAAGAAGGCGGCGCGCACGGCGGCGTCGGAGGCGGCGTCGCGGAAGACGCCGGAGCCGGAGACGTGGGCGCGGCGCACCCCCGCCCCCGACAACAGCTCGCGCCAGCGGTCGACGCTGTCGGCGGAGGTGACGTCGACGGTGTCTTCCGAGAAGGCGAGGCGGCGCGAGCGCAGGCCGGCGACGGTGACGAAGCTGCCGTCGCCGGCGTCGTCGAGTTTGAGGAGGAGGTCCTTGCCTCGCTGGGCGGTCATGGCGGGTTCCTTCGCGATCAGGCGGGTTCGGTGAGGGCGACGAGGCGCAGGGTCGCCTCGGCGGTGCGGCGGTCGCGGGCGAGGCGCGTCTCGCTCGCCTCGCGGCGCAGCAGGACGACCCGGACGCCGACCGGCGCGAGCGCGGCGGCGGCAAGGACCGTCTCGACGCGCTCGGCGAGGCGGCCGGCCTCGGCGGTGCCGCCGGCGCGCGAGAAGATCTTCAGCGTCAGCCGGACTTCCTCGAGCTCGGCGTCGAGGCCGGAGCGATCGCGGGCGACCGCCTCGTCGACGACGAGATGGGGGAAGCCGGGATCGCGCGGCGCGCCGTCCCATAGGCGATCGGCGAGGACGGCGACGAGGGCGGCATCGCCGCGCAGGGCGGCGAGCACGGCGGCGACGAGGGAACGGGAGGCGCTCATCGGTTCTCCTCCTCGGCGTCGATCAGGAGACGGGCGCGGCGCTCGTCGGGATCGCGCACCGCCAGGATGCGGAAGACGCGGTCGCCCAGCGTCAACCGATCGCGGCTCGACAGGTCGGCGCGAAACCGCGTCTCCAGGCGATGGGTGAGGCGACCGCCGACGCCGCCGCCGAGCTCGGCCTCGCCACCGGAGACCGGCGAGATCGCCGCGAACAGCGTGTCGACGGCGGTCCACACGGTGGAGCCGTCGTCGGCGAGGGCGGCGCGTTCGAGGACGAGGCGATGGCGCAACGCGCCGATCGGGGCGGGTGTCGTCATCTGAGCCTCACCACCCGGTGAGGAGCGATCAGTGCCTCGAAGGCGTCGGCGATCGACGAGGGAACGACGCCGAGGGCGGCGCCCTCGCGGTGCTCGTACCAGCGCGCCACCAGCATGGTGATCGCCAGCCGCAGCGGTTGGGGCACCGACACGCCCGAGGGGCCGAAACCGGCGACGACGTCGATCTCGATGCCGTTGAGCGGCCGACCCGGGGTCGGGCCGGTGCCGAGCAGCTTCAGTCGGGCCGGGACGGAGGCGGCGTCGAGCTGCCAGGCGATCGGAGCGAGCGTGCCCGGTACGCAGTCGGCGTCGTAGACGACGATCTCGGCGATCGAGCGCACCGGGCCGACCGACAGCTCGACCAGCCCGTCGGCCGGCCAGTCGTCACGCCAGACCCGCCAGGTCTGATCGATCAGCACGCGGCGGATCGAAGTCTCGACATGCAGACGGGCGGCGACGATCAGGGCGGAGAGATAGTCGTCGTCGTCGGAGCCGGTCAGGCGCAGGTGCGCCTTGGCCTCGTCGAGCGACACGGGCTCGAGCGCCGGCGGCGTGATCAGAGAGACGGTCATCGAGGACCTCGGGACGTGGGGGGAGACGAGAGCGGGGCGGTCCGGCGGCGAGGGGGCGCGCCGCCGGACCGCGTCGGCAGGCGGCGCGGCCGGACGGGCGGACGAGAGGGAAGCGTCCGGCCGCGCGAGGTCAGGCCGTGCCGAACTTCATGAGCTTGATGGCGTCGAAGTCCTGGACGCCGCCGCCGACCCGCTTGGTGGTGTAGAAGAGGACGTAGGGCTTGGCGGAATAGGGATC
>JAAYVT010000442.1 GCA_012517025.1 Phyllobacteriaceae bacterium
AGCCGTCCGCTCGCCACCGCCGGCGCCAGCGCGATCTTGATGTTGACCTCGACGTCGGAGCAGTTGACCCCGGCCGAATTGTCGATCGCATCGGAATTGCAGCGCCCGCCGAGCGCGCCGTAGTCGATCCGCGCCGCCTGCGTCATGCCGAGATTGGCGCCCTCGCCGACCACCCGCGCCCGCAGCTCCGCCGCCGTCACCCGAACCGCGTCGTTGGCCTTGTCGCCGACCTGGGCGTCGGTCTCGGTGGCGGCGCGGACGTAGGTGCCGATGCCGCCGAACCACAGGAGATCGACCCGCGCCTTCAGGATCGCCCGGATCACCTCCGCCGGGGTGGCGTGCTGCGCGTCGAGATCGAGCAGGGCCCGCGCCTCCGCCGACAGCGGGATCGCCTTCGCCGTGCGCGAAAAGACGCCGCCGCCGGCCGAGATCTTGGCGGCGTCGTAATCCGCCCAGGACGAACGCGGCAGCGCGAACAACCGCCGCCGCTCCTCCAGCGACACCGCCGTGTCGGGGGCCGGATCGAGGAAGACGTGGCGATGGTCGAAGGCGGCGACCAGCCGGATCGCCGGCGACAGCAACATGCCGTTGCCGAACACGTCGCCGGACATGTCGCCGACCCCGGCGACTGTGAACGGCGTCGTCATCGGGTCGACGTCGATCTCGCGGAAATGCCGCTTCACCGCCTCGAAAGCGCCGCGCGCGGTGATCCCCATCTTCTTGTGGTCGTAGCCGGCCGATCCCCCGGAGGCGAAGGCATCGTCGAGCCAGAAGCCGTGCGCGCGAGCGATGGCGTTCGCGGTGTCGGAGAAGGTCGCCGTGCCCTTGTCGGCGGCGACCACCAGATAGGGATCGTCGCCGTCGCGCCGAACCGTCGCCGGCGGCGGCACCACCGCTCCGTCGGAAAGATCGTCGGTGAGGTCGAGCAGCCGCCCGACGAAGGTGCGATAGGCCGCCGTGCCCTCGCGCGCCACCGCGTCGCGGTCCATCCCCGGTTCGATCGTCTTGGGGAAGAAGCCGCCCTTGGCGCCGACCGGCACGATCACCGCGTTCTTCACCTGCTGCGCCTTGACCAGCCCCAGCACCTCGGTGCGGAAGTCCTGCGACCGATCCGACCAGCGCAGTCCGCCGCGCGCCACCGGTCCGAAGCGCAGATGCACCCCCTCGACCGTCGGTCCGCACACCCAGATCTCGCGGAACGGCACCGGGCGCGGCAGATCGCCGATCTTCTCCGGCGTCAGCTTGAAGGCGAGCGTGTCGCGCGGCCGGCCGTCGGCGTCGGGGCGGAAGAAGTCGGTACGCACCATCGCCCCGATCACCGCCATGAAGCGGCGGACGATGGTGTCGTCGTCGAGGCTGGCGACCCGTTCCAGCGCCGCCTCCATCCGCGCCCTGACCCGCGCCTCCGCCGCCTCGCGGTTCTCGCTCGGCGCCGGATCGAGGCGAGCTCGGAACAGCGCGACGAGATCGACGGCGAGCCCGGGATGACGGCGCAACGCCGTCCACAGATAGTCCTGCGACCACGGCGTGCGCGCCTGCCGGAGCCAGCGGGCGACGGCGCGCAGCACCGCCACCTCGCGCCGGTCGAGCCCGGCGGTGAGCGCCAGCGCGTCGAAGCCGTCGCTCTCGGCCCGGCCGGCGAACACCGCCGCCACCATGTCCTCGAGCCGGCCGATCAGATTCTCGTGCAGGTCGATCGCCCGGCCGGCGCCATGGGCGAGCGTCATGTCGTGCACGAACACCACCGGTCCGCCGGCCGGCGCCACCCGATAGGTGCTTTCGTCGATCACCCGAAGCCCCATCGCCTCCAGGATCGGCACCCGCCGGGAGAGATCGATCGGCGCGCCGAGTTGAAAGAGCTTGGCGGCGATCCGTTCGACCGGGTCGCCGTCGCGACGATAGAAGCGCACGGCGAAAGGCGCGCTCGCGTCGAGCTCCTCCATCACCCCCATGTCGCCGACCGCCACCGCCGCCGACATCGCCTCGCGATAGGCCGCTCCGAAGGCATCCGCCCAGCGGGCGAGCTTGTCGCGCACCACGCCCTCGTCGTCGAGCGTCTCCACCGCCAGCGCGAAGTCGTCGCGCCAGGTGCGCACCAGACCGGCCACCTCGCGCTCGAGATCGGCCTGCGTCACCTCCGGCGTCACCCCGCGATAGCGCCCGACGATGTAGTGGACGCGGGTCAGCGGCCCTTCCGAATGCGCCGTCATCCAGGAGACGGTCTTGCCGTCGAACCGCCCCTCCAGGACCTCGCCGATGCGGCGGCGGAGGTCGGTGGTGTAGCGGTCGCGCGGCACGAAGACGAGCACCGAGACGAAGCGATCGAACGGGTCCTTGCGCGCCAGCACGCGGATGCGCGGATGCTCGCCGAGCGCCAGGATCGCCAGCGCGAAGCTCTGCAGCGTCGCCGCGTCGATCTGCATCAGCTCGCTGCGCGGGTAGGTCTCGAGCACGTTGAGGAGGGCGTGCGCCGAGTGGCTGCCGGCGGGCAGGCCGACCGCCTCGATCACCCGCGCCACCTTCTCCCGCACCATCGGGATCTCGCGCACCGAGCCGGTGTAGGCGCCGGCGGTGAACAGGCCGAGGATCCGCAACTCGCCGGTCATCCGGCCGTCGTCGCCCCACAGCTTCACCCCGACGTAATCCATGTGGACGCGGCGATGGATGCGCGAGCGGACGTTGGAGATCGTCACCATCGTCGGTTCGGGCGAACGGGCGAAGGCGCCGATGGCGTTGGCGGCGTTGAGGCTCTCCGCCCCGCGCTTCAGCACCCGCACTTCCGGGTCGCGCAGGATGCCGAGCCCGGTCTCGCCGATCGGATCGACATAGGCGCCGCCCTCGGTCGCCACGAAGCGATATTCGCGCATGCCGAGGAAGATGAAGTTGTCCGCCCCCAGCCATTCGAGAAAGGCCAGCGCCTCCTCGCGCACCCGCGGCTCGAGCGGCGTGGTGCCCCAACGATAGTCGACCACCAGCTCGCCGAGCCGTTTCAACATCGCCTTCCAATCCTCGACCGCCGCCCGCACGTCGGCCAGCGTCGCCTCGAGCGCCGCCTCCAGCGCGCCGCGCGCCGCCTCGCCGGAAAGCCGGGTCAGGTGTACGTGGATCAGGCTCTCCCGCCGCGACGGCGCGCCGCCGTCCTCGGCGAGACCGAGGAAGCGCCCCTCGCCGTCGCGCCCGACCGACAGGATCGGATGGGCG
>JAAYVT010000443.1 GCA_012517025.1 Phyllobacteriaceae bacterium
GGCGAGACGACCCGGGGAAGCGGCGGCTTCGGCTCGACCGGGCGTTGAGCGACCGCCGTCCATTGGAACAGGTTTGCGGTAGCAGGAGCGGACGCCGCCGTCGGCGTTCGTCGTTTTGCGTCGAACCGGCGGTTCGCAGCAATATTTTTCCAATCGGGCCGGCGTCGGCGACATGCCCTCGACTAGGCGGGGGGCGCCTCGAGGACTAGAGTCTCGGGCAATGGTCGGAGGGCCTCCGACGAACCCGAGAGAGACGTTGCGATGAGCGAGACCAAGCTTCCCGGCCGTGGCCGCATCTACGATTCGATCACCGAGACGATCGGCGACACCCCCCTCGTCCGCCTCGACAAGCTCGCCGCGGCGCACGGGGTGAAGGCGCGGATCCTCGGCAAGCTGGAGTTCTTCAATCCGCTCGCCTCGGTGAAGGACCGCATCGGCGTCGCCCTGATCGACGCGCTCGAGGCGCAGGGCAAGATCACCGCCGGCACCACCCTGATCGAACCGACCTCGGGCAACACCGGCATCGCGCTCGCCTTCGTCGCCGCCGCGCGCGGCTATCGGCTGATCCTGGTGATGCCGGAGACGATGTCGATCGAGCGGCGCAAGCTCCTCAAGTTCCTCGGCGCCGAGCTGGTCTTGACCGAAGGGCCGAAGGGCATGAAGGGCGCGGTCGCCAAGGCCGAGGAGCTGGCCAAGGAGATCCCCGGCGCGGTGATCCCGCAGCAGTTCGAGAACCCGGCCAATCCGGCGATCCACCGCGCCACCACGGGGGAAGAGATCTGGAACGACACCGCAGGCGGCGTCGACGTCTTCATCTCCGGCGTCGGCACCGGCGGCACCATCACCGGCACCGGTCAGGTGCTGAAGGCGAAGAAGCCGAGCGTGAAGGTGATCGCGGTGGAGCCCGCCGCCTCGCCGGTGCTCTCCGGCGGCGCTCCCGGCCCGCACAAGATCCAGGGCATCGGCGCCGGCTTCATCCCCGGCGTGCTCGATACCCACGTCTACGACGAAGTGGTGAAGGTCGAGAACGACGACGCCATCGCCACGTCGCGCGAGGTGGCGCGGCTCGAGGGCGTGCCGGTCGGCATCTCGTCGGGCGCGGCGCTGAAGGCGGCGATCGAGGTCGGCAAGCGGCCGGAGAACGAGGGCAAGACGATCGTGGTGATCATCCCCTCCTTCGCCGAGCGCTACCTCTCGACGGTGCTGTTCGAAGGGCTCGAATGAGACGATCGCTCGCGTCGCGGTCGACCCGATCGACCGCGACGCGGCTCACGCCGGGCGCGGCGGTTCGGGCGCTTCGGCGGTCGCCGCCCCGAAGGTCGCCATGGTGAAGGCGATGAAGCTGCGCAGTCGCGGCGTCATCCGCCGATCGCGGCAGTAGATCAGCCACATCGGACGCTCGGCGAGACGCTGGTCCGGGAACAGCCGGACGAGGTCGCCGCGCGCGACGTCGGGGTCGAGCAGGATCCGCGGCTGCAGGACGATGCCGAGCCCGGCCAGCGCCGCCACCCGCACCGCCTGTCCACTGTCGACCGTCACTTTGCGCGGCGGTGAAACCTGCACCTCCTCGCCGTCGTGA
>JAAYVT010000444.1 GCA_012517025.1 Phyllobacteriaceae bacterium
CCTCGCGGCCCAGCCGATGCGCCTCGAGCCCGGCGAGGAAGGGCAGGGGATCGGCGATCCCGGCTCCGTGCGCCGGCAGGAACAGCCGGTCGTCGCGCCCCATCAGCCGCCGCAGCGACGCCATGTAGTCGACCATCGCCCCGTCCGGCGGCGCCACGATCGAGGTCGACCACGCCATCACGTGGTCGCCGGTGAACAGCGTCGCCTCTTCGCGGAGGGCGAAGCAGAGGTGGTTGGCGGTGTGGCCGGGGGTCGCGATCGCCTCCAGCGTCCAGTCCGGACCGGCGACGACGTCGCCGTCGGCGAGCACGCGATCGGGGACGAAGTCGCCCTCCGAGGAGGCGTCCATCGGGTTGATCTCGCCGAGATCGAGCGGTCGGGCCGGCCGATGCGGGCCCTCGCCGAGGACCGGCGCGCCGGTCGCCGCCCGCAGCGCCTTCGCCGCCGGCGAATGATCGCGGTGGGTGTGGGTGACCAGGATCGCCGTCACCTTCGCAGAGCCGACCGCGGCGAGGATCGCCGCGACGTGGGTGGGATCGTCGGGGCCGGGATCGATCACCGCGATCTCGGTCGTGCCGACGAGAAAGGTGTTGGTGCCGTGGAAGGTGAAGGGGCCGGGGTTGTTCGCCGTCACCCGCGCGACCCGCGGCGACAGACGCACCGCCTCGCCGTGACGGGGCTCGAAGACACGATCGAAGGTGAGCGGCGAGACGGCCATCGGCGCCTCCTCAGACGAGCGAGATCACGAAACGCAGACCCATCAGCGCCAGGAAGCTCGCGAAGGCGATCTCCAGCGTGCGCTTGGGCAGGCGGTGAGCGAGGGAGGCGCCGATCGGCGCCACGAACATGCTGGTCGGCATGATCAGCGCCGCGCCGATCAGGCTGACGAAGCCGATCGACAAGGGCGGCAGCTCGGCCATCTTCGACCAGCCGGCGGCCACGTAGCCGATCGCGCCGGGGATCGAGATCAGCACGCCGATGCCCGAGGCGGTCGCCACCGACTGGTGGATCGGTCGGTTGCAGAAGCTCATCACCAGATTGATGATCGAACCGCCGCCGATCCCCATCAACGCCGACAGCAGTCCGGTGACGCCGCCGATGATCGACCGGCCCGGTTCGGCCGGGATGTCGTCGGCGAGCTTCCACGATTCCTTGCCGAAGCCGAGTTTGATCGCCGTCGCCCAGGCGACGAACACGAACACCAACTTGAACACCGCCGGCGGCGCGAACGAGGCGAGCCACGAGCCGGCGAGCACGCCGACGATCACCGGGATCGCCCAGGCCTTGAGCAGCGCCTCGTCGACCGCCCCCTTGCGGCGATGCGTGGTGAACGAGCGGATCGAGGTCGGGATGATCACGGCGAGCGAGGTGCCGACCGCCAGCTGCATCTTCAGCGCGTCGGGCACGCCGATGATGCCGAAGAGCTGATAGAGCACCGGCACCATCACCGCGCCGCCGCCGACGCCGAACAGTCCGGCGAGCAGTCCCGACACCACGCCGGCCCCGAGCAACACCACGGCGAGCATCACCCATTCGCCGATCGGCAGTCCCCCCATCGTCCCGTCCTCTTCGCTTCCCGGCGTCCGCGCGGACGCGTCTCGATCGGTCGATCGGTGACGGCGCCGCAAATCGGATGACGGCCGTGACCACGTCGCCGCGGCGGTCGACGGCGGAAGGTTCGACGTCCCGCGTCTCCATCGGCTGCATCCACGGCCATGAAAAGTCGCCGCCGGGCCGGCGACCGTGGAGACGCCGACCCGAAGGGCTCGTCTAACATGTCGCGACGGCGATTGTCGCCGTCTGCGTGCCGGCGGTGCAGGTGAAAACGTCGATGTGATTGCGTCGCCGTCTCAGGCCGAGCGGCGGCGAAACCGGGCGGGCAGCAGCTCCTCGACCGGCGAGGGGCGCAGTACCAGAGCCGCCGCGGCATAGGCGACGACGCCGATCGCGATCGCCAGGACGAGATGCACCGCGTTCGGCAACGCCGCGAGCGGCTGCGCCAGCACCAGCAGCACCGCCGTCATCACCGCGGTCGCGGCGATCGTGCGGGCGATGTCGCGCCACGGAATCGGGAAGGCCATCAGCCGTTGCACCACCACGTAGTTGATGGCGAACAGCGAGGCGTTCTGGATCATGTAGGCGACGGCACAGCCCCACACGCCCCATTTCGGCACCAGCACCGCCATCGCCACCAGACCGATCACCGCCGCCGGCAGGGTCGCCACTCCGTTCAAGCCGTTGCGCTTGCACATGTGGTAGACCTGCTCCAGCACGAAGGTCTTCATCCCGAAGAACAGCGCCGCCGCCACCGCCGGCGGCATCACCGCGATCGCCGCCTCGGCGTAGTCCGCCGACAACAGCAGCCGCGCCATCGGGGCGGACACCAGCAACAGCCCGGCCGCCGCCGGCAGCGTCATGAAGACGACGCCGGAGATCAGCTCGGCCATGCGCGCCCGCGCCTTCGCGACCCCGCCGCGTTCGTAGTCCTCCATCATCAGCGGGAAGACGCGCACCCCGGCGAGGCTGAACAGGAAGTCCATCGGTTGGCGCGCCAGCATCACGCCGGCGGCGTAGAGCGCCACCGCCTCGGCGCCCACCGCCTGATTGAGGAACAGACGGTCGGAGGAGGCGGCGATCGCCCCGACCACCGCCGCGCCGATGATCGGCAGCCCGTAGGCGAGATAGCGGGAAAGCGGCTCGAGCGGTCCCGACCGCAGCGCCAGCGGCCGCATCGATCGCCGCACGCCCCACAGCCCGACCACCGTGGTGACGACGCCGTAGACGACGATCTGGGTGAAGAACGAGCCCGAGGCGAAGGCCGCCGCGACGCCGAACACCAGGACGCCGACCGCCTTCGCCGTCTCCATCGTGACGATGCCGTTGCGGTCCGCCTGCACCGACATCACCGAGGAGGGAAAGCGCATGACGCCGCTCGCCACCAGATAGACGACGACCGCCACGGCGAGTTCGACCGGCCGATCGGACTGGGCGAGATAGCCCGCCGCCACCGCGACGGCGATCGCCGGGATCAGGGTGAGGCCGTAGAGCTCGAGGCTGCGCAGCGTCTCGCGTCCGAAGTCGTCGGTGTGGGCCGAGGCGAATCGCGTCATGGCGATGCGCACCCAGTTGGTGACGATCACGTCGATCATCTCGCCGAGCGTCATCACCAGCACGAACAGACCGTATTCCTGCTTGGAAATCAGCCGCGTCAGGATCAGCACCAGGATCAGCGAGACGATTCGCGGCAAGACGACCGCCGGCGCGTAGCCTATGAGCGAACGGACGATCGACATCACTTCTCCCGGGCCGGACGACGAGCGATCGTGACGATCCCCCTCGGCGGCCGGCGTGAGACGGCGTCTCGATCCTCCGAGCGCGGTCGTCTCCGGCCGACCAGGATCCTGCCACGGGGACGTTTCGAATTGGTTGTCTCGTTGCCCGTGGGTGAGGTCCCTCAGCGCAGGCCGAGCGCGGCGGCGATCGGCTCCTCCACCGTCATGGTGGTGGTGTCGGCGAGAATGCCGAAGGAGGAATGCGCCCGCGTCAGCCCGGCGGTGTAGATCGCCCAGGCGAAGCCCTCCGCCTCCGCCGCCTCGCGGGTGGCGCGGACGATCGCGGCCAGGATCTCGAGGCTCGTCGCGTCCTGATAGCCGCCGAATTCGCCGAGCAGGACGTGGTCGCGGGCGATGCCGTGACGTCCCGCCCAATCGGCGACGGCGCGCATCTCCGCCGCCAGCGTCGCCGGTCCGGCCTGCGAGCGGCGGTATTTGTCGAGCGCGCCGTCGATCGCCTCGGCGAGCTTCGCCCGCTCGCCCGGATCGGCGATCTCGGCGGCGACGCGGGCGAGCGCGAGCGCCTTCAGCCGCGCCGCCGTCGCGTCGTCGAGCCGCGCCGCCGGATAGGGCAGGCCGGTCAGGAAATGCGCCGGCGTCTTCTCCCACGGCAGTCCGGAATGGGTGATCGCCAACGGCTCGTAGGTGTGGAAGGTCCAGAGAATCGCGTCGTCGTGCGCGTACGGGCTCGGATCGAGCCGGAGCAGCCCTTCGCTGCCGCCGCCGCGTCCCCCCGACAGCACCAGCGGCAGACGCGGGGCGACCGCCCGTGCCGCCGCCACCAGGCTCGCCAACTGGCCCGGCCAGCGGTCGGTGAGGGCGAACCGCGAAAACCAGTCCTGATCCGGCTCGTTGAGCAGCTCCAGCGCCACCCGGTTCGCCGGCAGCCCGGCGAAGCGCGCCGCGAACCGACGCACCAGCCCGACGTAGGGAATGAAGCCGAAACTCGCCTTCGCGTCGCCGGTGCCGAGGATCCAGTGCAGCCCCTGCGGTCGGTCCGGCGCATCCGGCACCGCATGGAGATCGATCACCACCGCGAAGCCGACCCCGAGCAGACGCCGTACGCTCGCCTCGACCGAATCGAGGAGGCGGTCGTCGAGCGTTTCGTCCCAGAAGAACGGCGAGGGATCGACGTTCAGGCGGACGAAGTCGAAGCCCTGCCGGCGCAGCGCGGCGAGGCGGTCGTCGTCGACGCGCTTCGACCAGTCGGGGAAGTTCGAGCGGTCGTAGCCCGGCGCCAGGAACGCGTCGCGCCCGGTCCACTGTTGCCACAACTCCAGATTGACGCCCCGCCGCAGCGTCGGGACCTCGGCCGACGCTCCGGCGAGCGGTGCCGAGACGGCGAGGACGAAGGCGAGAAGGAGGGCCGCGCCGAGCCCGAGGCGACGACGCGAGACGGCGGCGAGGGACATGCGGGCGCTCCGGGCGGGGTTGCGGCGTTTCGACGATGCACCGAAGGACGGGGGAAGGTCCAGGGGGAGGGGCCGCCGGGGCCGCGCCGTGCCGCCGTCGGTCCGGCGAAGGCGGGGTCGTCGGCACCGTCGCGATCGAAACGTTTCGGAAAAGTTCGGCGCGGCAACCGGCGCGGGAAACGGAACGTTCACGGCTTCGGCATAGCGTTACGCGGATCGATCCACGCCTGCCACACGGATGGAGCCCGGTGAACGACCGTCGCGCCGTCGTCTTCGACGGCTGTTTCGGATGGCTGCACGACGGGTCCGCGCGACGCGGCGTCGTGCTGTGCCCGGCCTTCGGCGTCGAGGGATTGTCGGCCCTTCGCGCCTGGGGCGATCTCGCCGATCGTCTCGCCGCCGCCGGATTGCCGACGCTGCGCTTCGACTGGCCGGGCACCGGCGATTCGCTCGGCGACGACCGCGATCCCGATCGGCTTCCGGCTTGGCGCGCCGCCGCGCATGCCGCCGTCGAGCGGCTGAAGGCGGAGACCGGGGTCGAAGAGGTCGTCCTGGTCGGGCTCCGGCTCGGCGCCACCGTCGCCGCCGAGGTCGCCGCCGCCCGCTCCGACGTCGCGCTCTTCGTCGCCGCCGCGCCGGTGGTCTCCGGCCGCCGGTTCCTGCGCGAGCAGAAGAGTTTCGCCCGCCTCCTCCGGGTCCGCGACGAGGCCGGCGAACCGGACGCCGACGAGATCGGCGGCTGGGCGGTCGCCGGCTTCTTCACCGCCGCCGCCACCGCCGAGGCCCTCGGCGCCGTCGATCTGCTGCGCGCCGCGCCGCCTGCCGCGCGGGTGCTGATGCTCGCTCCCGAAGGCGACGAGGCCGTCGCCGCCCTCGCCGCGAAGTGGCGGGAGGCCGGGGTGCAGGTCGAGCAGTTCGGCTTCGACGGGCTCGAAACGGCGATCGAAAACCCCACCCGCGCCACCGTGCCGGAGGCCGCCTGGGCCCGCATCGTCGCGGCCGCCGGCGTCGGTGCCGACGCCGCCCCGCCCCGCCGCCCCGCCCGTCCGGTCGCCGCCCCGCCTCGTCTCGACGGTGGCGACTGGGTCGAGACGCCGCTCGAATTCGGTCCCGGACGGCGCCTGTTCGGCGTCCTCACCTCCCCGAAACATCCCCGCGCCGGCGCTCCGACCGTGATCCTGTTCGACGCCGGCCGCATCCCGCACGTCGGCTGGGGGCGCGGCGCCGTCGAGACGGCGCGGGAACTCGCCGCCGGCGGTCGCCGGGTGTTGCGCATGGACACCGCCGGCATCGGCGATTCGCGCGCCCATCCCGACGGTCCCGAAGAGGTGCTCTATTCGCGCGACCAGATCGAGGACGCGCGCGCCGCGATGGATCGGTTGGCCGCAGACGGCGCCGAGCGCTTCGTGCTGGTCGGCACCTGCAGCGGTGCTCACGTCGCCTTCCACGCCGCTCTCGCCGATCCTCGCGTGGTCGGGCTCGGGATGCTGAACCTGCAGCGCTTCGTCTGGCGTCCCGGCGACAGCCTCGAGGTGGCGATGCGCAACCAGCTGCCCGCCGGCAGCGTCTATCGCCGCCGCCTGCTGCGGACCGACACCTGGAAACGGCTCTTCACCGGCCGGATCGCCGTGCTCACCATCGCCGCGGAGCTCGGCCGACGGTGGAAGGCGCGCCTCGCCGCGCGGATCCGCCGGGTGTTCTTCACCGACCCGGTCCGCGCCGATCTGCGCCGTCTGGCGGCGCGCGGCGCCGGCGTTCTCTTCGTCTTCGGCACCGAGGACGGTGGACGCGACGAATTCGCCGCCCACGTCGGCAAGGAGGAGGCGGTCGGCCGCGCGGTCCCCGGGGCGGTGCTCCACCTCGTCGCCGACACCGACCACAATTTCAGCCCCCGCGACGCCCGCCTGCGGGTGCGCGAACATCTCGTCGCCTTCCTGGACGGGATCGAGTCGCGGGCCCCTTCGACGGCCACCGGCCTCGCTCCGGCGCTCGTCCACCTCGGCTCGACCCTCGGGTCGGTGGTCGGCGCGACCCTGGCCTGAGGGCGCTCCGGCGCGCGATCGGTGCGCCGAGCCTCCGCCTCACGACGGCGGCGGCGCGATCGCCGCGCCGGTCGCCGGTTTCGTCCTCGGCATCACCACGACCGTCAACACCACGAACAGCGCGAGCACCGTCGACTTCGCGGCGATGCCGAGCGAGGACGACATCACGACCGCGAAATAGAGGATCGTCCACCACGTCCGTGCCGAGGTGGCGACCACCAGCTCGCGCAGGAACGCGCCGAGGGCGAGGAAGAAGGCGATCGTCACCAACAGCCCGTAGTTGGCCACGAACCCCACCTCGGAACTCTCCACGCCGATGCGGATCGCATGTTCGCGTTGCGCCTGCCAGATCAGCTCGGCGTCGGGCCACAACAGGAATTGTTCGTTCGTCAGATCTCCGAAGATCTTCAGCATCGACATGCGGGTCTGCGCCGAGCCGTAGTCCTGATCGAACCGCGAAAGGAACTTGTCGGCGCCGCCGAGATCGATGAACAGCGAGAAGAAGACGAGGGTGAGCGTCACCATCAGGACGCCGAGCACGGCGTGACCGAGGCGGAATCGGCGTCCCGCCAGGACGTGGAGGCCGCCGAGCGCCGCCGCCACCGCCACCATCGCCCCCATCGTCACCAACGCCACCCGGCCGCCGAAGCCGAGCATCGCCAGACTGCACAGGCCGATCACGCCGAGGCGGACGAGCGGCGGCATCCGCGGCGTCGCGCCGAAGGCGAGGGCGACGACGTAGGCGCCGGTGGTGGCGGCGTTGACCAAGGGATGGCCGAGCAGCGCGGTGGCGCGCCATTCGTAGGTGATGAGCGTGCCGTCGGCCTCGTACATCGGCGTCAGATGCCGACCGGAGGCGAATTCGACGATCCCGATCGCGGCGTTGGCCACCATCATCACGTGCAGGATCGTCGCCGTCCGGTCGCGTTCCGTTTCGTTCAGGCCGGTGAGGGCGACGAACAGCAGGATCGGCAGAATGAAGGTGTCGACGATCGGGGCGATCGGCAGCTTCACCACCACGATGGTCTGAAACAGCAGCAGCAACGTCCCGAGCCCGAACACGACGACCCCGGGATGATCGAACACCACCCGCCCGCCGAGCCGTCCGATCCCGCCCTCCGCGCGCGCCCAGGCGAGCACGGCGAACAGCGCCAGATAGGTCGCCGGATGAATCTTGGTCGGCATCGGCCCGGACGAGGAGGCGTAGGGAATGCCGAAGCGGGTCAGCATCGCCGCGGACACCAGGAACAGCGTCAGCACGACGAGCATCGTCAGCCGAACCGCCGTCCGTCTGGCGCCGTCGGTCGTCTCGGACTTCGAACCGGTCGGCGCCGTCGCCACGATCTCGTTCCCTCCCTGCGTCGCAGGCCTTTCGCCGAAACCATTCGCGCCTTCCCGAACCTCACGTCGCATGTAATCATTCCATGGTTTATGAAAAGTAAATACCGGGTGCGCACATTTGAGTGATCGATTCTGCACCGATTAATTGCATCAAAAGCCAATACTTTAAAAATCGACGAAATTATACTAGCTTGTCCGGAGCTGAAGTCGGCCGGGACAGCTCGGCCGTACGACCCCAGCGTCGAGGTGCCGTCGTGTCCATGGCTATTTGTCAGACCACCGTAGAACATGAGAACGAACGCCCGAAGACCATGGTCGACATCGATTCCTGGCGCATCAACGTTTCCGACCAGTCGATGCTGATCGATCGCATCCTCGGGGACGTTCGAGCCCGCCGGAGCGGGACCGTGTTCACCCTCAATCTCGATCATCTGGCGAAGTTGCGCCACGATCGACTGTTCCGCGAGGTCTACGGCCGCGCCCGTTACGTCACCGCCGACGGCGTGCCGGTGGTGCTTCTGGCGCGCGCCGAAGGCGCCACGCTCGAGCGCGTCACCGGTGCCGATCTGATCGAGCCGATGTGCCGCGTCGCCGCGATGGCGCGCGTGCCGGTCTATTTCTTCGGAACCTCGACGCCGGTCCTGGAGCGGGCGATCGCGCGGCTGAAGCAGCGGTTTACGGATCTGATCGTCGCCGGCGGCGAGGCCCCGGCGATGGGCTTCGATCCGCGCGGACCGATGGCGGCCGAGGCGGCGCGACGCATCGCCGCGTCCGGCGCCGGCATCTGTTTCGTGGCGCTCGGCGCTCCGAAACAGGAGCTCTTCGCCGATCTCGCCGCCGCCGAGACCGAGGGAGTGACCTGGCTCGGCATCGGTGCCTCCCTCGACTTCATCGCCGGCGCGCGCCGGCGGGCGCCGCGCCTCTTCCAGGTGACCGGCATGGAATGGCTGTGGCGGGCGGCGCAGGAGCCGCGTCGTCTGTTCCCGCGCTATCTCGCGAGCGCGCGCTGGCTGATCGGCTACGTCGTCCACGCTCTGGTGATCGGGCGGCCGTGCGCGA
>JAAYVT010000445.1 GCA_012517025.1 Phyllobacteriaceae bacterium
GCCGTGCTCGACGCCGACGAGGCGGCGACCGCCGGCGAGGGCTTCCTCGATCGCATGATGAGCCACGCCGCGCGGCTCGTCCGCATCCGTCCGGCCGGCGAGACCGCCGGCGAGAGCCTCTCCGCCCGCCTCTCCCGCATCGAGGGCCGGATGGCGACCGGCGACCTTCCCGGCGCCCTCGCCGCTTGGAAGGATCTGCCGGAACCCGCCCGCAAGACCTCCGCCGCCTGGGGGGCGGCGCTGGAGGCGCGGGTCGGGGTCGATGCTGCGCTGAAGGCCGCCACCTCGGCGATCGTCTCCAAACTCTCCCAGCCGAAGTGAGGTGCCGGCGATGATCAAGTTGCTCGTCTTCCTCTTCGCCCTCGTCGCCTTCGCCTTCGGTTTCTCCTGGCCCGCCGATCACCCCGGCGAGGCCTCGATCACCTGGCTCGGCCAACGCGTCGAAACCGACACCACCACCCTCGGCCTCGGCCTGGTGGTGCTGCTGGTCATGCTGATGCTGGTGATCACGCTGATCCGGGTGGTGTGGGGTGCCCCCGGCTCGATCGGCTCGTTCTTCGGCCGCCGCCGTCGCGACAAGGGCTGGGCGGCACTGTCGCGCGGCATGATCGCGGTCTGCGCCGGCGATCTCGGCACCGCCGCCCGCGCCTCCTCCGACGCCCGCGCCTACCTCGGCGACGAGCCCTTGGCGCTGTTGCTGGAAGCCCAGCAGGCCCAGTTGCTCGGCGATCGCGGCACCGCCAAGCGCGCCTTCGAGACCATGCTCGACGCGCCCGCCACCCGCCTGCTCGGCCTGCGCGGCCTCTACGTCGAGGCGGTGCGTTGGGGCGACGGCCCCGCCGCCGCGCATTTCGCCGAGGCCGCCCATCGCGCCGCGCCGCGCCTCGCCTGGGCCGGTCAGGCGCTGGTCGAATACCGCACCCGCACCCGCGATTGGCAGGGCGCGCTCGAGGTGATCGACCAGAACCGCCGTCACGGCATCGTCGACAAGGCCACCGCCCGCCGCCTGCGCGCTGTGGTGTTGACCGCCGACGGGCTGGAGCGCGAGGCGACCCACGCCGACGTGGTCCGCGGCACCTCGCAGGAGGCGCACGGCCTCGCCCCGTCGCTGGTCCCCGCCGCCACCCTCGCCGCCCGCCTCGCCGCCCACGCCGGCGACATGCGCAAGGCCTCGCGCATCCTCGAAGCGGCGTGGAAGGCCGGACCCCATCCCGAGATCGCCGAAGCCTACGCCCGGCTGCGGCCCGGCGACGGCGCCCGCGACCGGCTCGACCGCGTCCGCAAGCTGGTGGAAGCGCGCGCCAATCACCCCGAGGGCCAGCTGGCGCTCGCCCGCGCCCTGATCGACGTCCGTGACTTCGCCGCCGCGCGCGACGCCCTGAAGGCCTTCGTGACGCAAGGACCGACCCGCCGCGTCTGCCTGTTGATGGCGGAGATCGAGGACGGCGACGGCGGCACCCCGGGTGCGGTGCGCACCTGGCTGACCCGCGCCGTCCACGCCCCGCGCGATCCCGCCTGGGTCGCCGACGGCTTCGTCTCCGATCGCTGGGCGCCGGTGTCGCCGATCTCCGGCCGCCTCGACGCCTTCGAATGGAAGGTGCCGCCCGAGGACATGGCCCAGCTCGCCTTCGAGGATCCCGCCGACGAGGCGGAAGAGA
>JAAYVT010000446.1 GCA_012517025.1 Phyllobacteriaceae bacterium
ACGCGCCGCCCGGCGCGCCCGTGCCCTTCTCATGAGCATGACGCTACAAACGGCACTCCCGTCACACAATTGCATTTTTCCAGCCATGGTGGTGCCGTCAGGTCACCACGCCGGTCGCATCGAGGATCTCCGGGCCCGCCGCCGCGATCGCCGCGGCCCGCGGTTTCCGCCGCGTTTCGCCACCCGCTCGGCGCTCGCCGGCGTCGCCGCCGCGACCGCGGGACCGAAGACCCCGTGGTCGCTTGCACGCACCACCCGGGGCGGCCGGTCCCGAACGCCTCAGTCGCGACGGCCCGGCGCGGCGGCCGCCGGCAGGACCGAATCGAGCACGATCACCGTCGTCGCGACGCCGGTGGCGGCGAGGATGGCGAGCGTCATCGGCCGCGCCGTGGCGTCGTGGAAGACGCCGACGGCGGCGCTCACCGCCGTGCCCAGGCCGAACTGGATCGCGCCGAAGATCGACGACGCGTAGCCGGCGTCGCGCCCGCTCGCCGCCATCGCCAACGCCGTGCCGTTGGCGCCGATCAGCGGCACCAGCGCCAAGCCGAGCGACAGCGGCACCATGAAGACGACCAGCGAGGTCGTGCCCTGGACGAGGTTCAGCCAGATCGCCGCGACGAAGGCGACGGCGAGGGTGGCGCGGAACACCGTCCTCGGCGCGGCGAGGTGGAGGAACACCCGGTTGAGCTGCGCCACCGCGATCATGCCGACCGCGTTGAGCCCGAACAGCCAGCCGTAGGTCTCCTGCGACACGCCGTAGACCTGCATCAGGGCGTGCGGCGAGCCGCTCAGATAGGCGAACAGCGCGCAGAAGGCGGTCGCCGCCGCCGCCGTCGGCACCACGAAGCCGCGTCGCCGCAACAGCCCGAGGAAAATCCGGCCGAGGTGTCGGACCGGGACCGTCCGGCGCCGTTCCGGCGGCAGCGTCTCCGGCAGAACGAAACGGACCGCCAGGAACGCCCCGACCCCCATGACGCCGAGCAACAGGAACACCGTCCGCCAACCGAAGGTGACGAGCACCCAGGCGCCGACCAGCGGCGCGATCACCGGCGCCAATCCCTGCACCAGCATCAGCTGGGTGATGAAATGGGCGGAGTCCTTCAGATCGAAGCAGTCGCGCACCACCGCCCGGCCGATGATCATGCCGGCGCTGCCGCCGAGCGCCTGCATCAACCGCAGCCCGGTCATCGCCCCGACGTTCGGCGTCGCCGCCACCGCGAGCGAGGCGATCGCGAAGATCGCCGAACCGACCAGCAGCGGCCGCCGTCGTCCGAACCGATCGGCCAGCGGCCCGTAGACGAGCTGCCCCGCCGCCATACCGAAGAAGAAGATCGACAGGGTGAACTGCACCTCGCCGACCCCGGTGCCGAGATCGGCCGCGATCGCCGGGAAGCCGGAGAGATACATGTCGATCGAAAACGGTCCGAAGGCCGACAACGACCCGAGCACCAAGGCGAGTTTCAGGCGTGAGATCGGCGGACGGCGGTCCGCGGTCGGCTGTTCCATCGAGGTCTCCGTGCGACGAGGCGAGCAAGCCGCGCCGGCGACCGCAGGTCAAGCACCACCGGCGCATGCGCCCCATGCGCGCGCCCCGCCTCGCCGCCCGGCGCTCAATCCGGAGCCCGCTCGGCGAAGAGCCCGCGCCGCGCCGCCACCGCGCGGCGATGGGCGGCCACGACGTCGGGGCCGGCCTCCGGGTCCGGTTCCACCCACCCGCGCTCGGCCAGCCGCACCGCGACCGACACTCCGGCGATCCGGCAGTCCACCACCGGCGGGCCGTCGGCCGTCTCGATCGGCGGATCGCAGGTCAGGCGCCGGTGGACGAGGAACGCCGCCACCTTCGCCCAGGCGCGGACGCCGCAGGCCCAACCCGGCCCCTCCGGCGACGGGCACGAACGCGAGCGCTCCGGCAACACCACGTCGGCGAGCCGCCAGCGCCGCCCCTCGGCGCGAAACGACGCGTCGGCGCCGAGCAGCGGAAAGTCGTCGGTCCGGAGCACCAGTCGCCGCGGCGCCTCCGCCGCGTCGACCGCGGCGCGCGACGGCAGCCGCTCGCGATCCTCGGCGGCGCGGTCGATCCGCGTCGGTCGCAGCGTCCAATCCGCCTCCGCCGCCGCGCTCCGCCCCGTCGCGACGACGGCGGCGAGAACGGCGACCGTCGCGGCGGAGACCCTCCCGAGGCTCCTCCTCACGGCTCGGCGCCTCCCGTTTCGCTCCGGCCGTCGCGCCGGACCCGTC
>JAAYVT010000447.1 GCA_012517025.1 Phyllobacteriaceae bacterium
CACCGCGAATTCTTCGCCGCCAATGCGGGCCGGCAGGTCCATCGGCCGCACGCATTCCTGCAGGGTGTCGGCCACGGCCTTGATCACCAGATCGCCAACCCGGTGGCCATGGGTGTCGTTGACCCGCTTGAAGTGGTCGATGTCCAGGATCAGCAGCAAGGCGGGCTCCCCCGAGCGCGCGACCCGGTCGATCTCCCGCAGCAGGGCCGATTCGAAGGCCCGCCGGTTGGGCAGCTCGGTCAGGGCGTCGATCGTCGCCATCCGCAACAGCTCGCGGCCGGCCTTGGTCATCCGCTCGGCGGCGCGCAGGCGGGCGAACAGCTCGGCCTGCACCGGCGGCTTGGTGATGAAGTCGTCGGCGCCGGAATCGAGCGCCTCGACGAGGCGATCGCGGTCGTGGGTCGAGGACATCGCGATGACGTAGATCGGGCGGCGGGCGTTGGCGATCAGTCGGGCTTCCCAGCACAGCTCCAGGCCGGAGACGTTCGGCACCTCGAAGGAGGTCATCAACACGTCGATGCTCTCGTCGCCCTGCAGACACTCCAGCGCGGCGGCGCCGTCGTCGAACGGCAGCACCTCGTGCCCACCCTCGGTGAGCATCTTGGTCATCAGGCGCAGCCCGATGCGGCTCGGTTCCGCCAGGACGATTCGCATTCCGACCTCGTGTCGACTCGAGTCTCCGGCTCGTCGGTCCCGCCGCCTCGGGAAGTCGCCGATCCGCGTCGATCGGCACGCCGCCGATCCTAGAGGCAGGTCGGTTACCGGAATCTTTCTTTCCGGATGAAGGTTCACGCGATCTGATGAATTCCGCGCCGTCGCCGCGCCGGGGAGGGTCGCGCCTCGGCCGGAATGTGGCTATAGTCCGCGCGCCGCGCGACCGGGTCGCGATCCGATCGTCCGGCGGCAGGGTTCGATCGCTCTCCCGCCGCGCCCGGTCCGGTTCGCCGGATCCGTCGCGAGCGGCACGGGGGCGAGTTCGTGTGCGTCGGTGGATCGGCGCGGGAAAGGGTGCAATGGCCAACGTGGTTGTCGTCGGGTCGCAGTGGGGCGACGAGGGTAAGGGCAAGATCGTCGACTGGTTGTCGGAACGCGCCGACGTCGTGGTGCGCTTCCAGGGCGGGCACAACGCCGGCCACACGCTGGTGATCGACGACGTCTCCTACAAGCTCTCGCTGCTGCCTTCCGGCGTCGTCCGTCCGGGCAAGCTCGGGGTGATCGGCAACGGCGTCGTCTTCGATCCGCACGCCTTCGTCGCCGAGGTCGGCCGGCTGGCGGCGCAGGGGGTGAAGGTCACGCCCGACAATCTGCGCATCGCCGAGAACTGCTCCCTGATCCTGTCGGTGCATCGCGAGCTCGACCAGAAGCGCGAATCGTCGAATTCCGGCACCAAGATCGGCACCACCGGGCGCGGCATCGGTCCGGCCTACGAGGACAAGGTCGGCCGTCGCGCCATCCGCCTCACCGATCTCGCCGAGCCGGCCGAGCTGCCGGCCAAGGTCGAGCGTCTGCTAGCCCACCACAACGCCCTGCGGCGCGGTCTCGGCCAGCCGGAGGTGGCGGTGGAGACGTTGCTCGCCGAACTCGGCACGGTCGCCGATCAGGTGCTGCCGTTCATGGACGTGACGTGGCGTCTGCTCGACGAGCGCCGCCGCGCCGGCGCCCGCATCCTGTTCGAGGGCGCGCAGGGCGCCATGCTCGACATCGATCACGGCACCTACCCCTTCGTCACCTCGTCGAACACCGTCTCCGGTCAGGCGGCGAGCGGCTCCGGCCTCGGACCCGGCGCGATCGGCTACGTGCTCGGCATCACCAAGGCCTACACCACCCGCGTCGGCGGCGGGCCGTTCCCCACCGAGCTCCACGACGAGAACGGCGACAAGCTCGGCGAGCGCGGCCACGAGTTCGGCACGGTGACGGGCCGCAAGCGGCGCTGCGGTTGGTTCGACGCGGTGCAGGTGCGCCAGACCGTGCAGGTCTCCGGCATCGACGGCATCGCGCTGACCAAGCTCGACGTGCTCGACGGCTTCGACGAGATCAAGATCTGCGTGAAGTACCTGCTCGACGGCGTCGAGATCACCCATCTGCCGGCGTCGCAGTCGGCGCAGGCGCGGGTGGTGCCGGTCTACGAGACGCTCGAGGGTTGGCAGCAGTCGACCCGGGGGGCGCGGTCGTGGGCCGAACTGCCGGCGCAGGCGGTGAAGTACGTCCGCCACGTCGAGGAGCTGATCGGCGCGCCGGTGGCGATGCTGTCGACCTCGCCGGAGCGCGAGGACACCATCCTGGTGCAGGATCCGTTCCGCGACTGAGCGGATCACGGCCGAAATTCCGGGAGCCGGTCCGGCTCTCGGGTTCGCTTCCATCCTCGGTTGGGGTAGGGTGCGCAACGATCCGCCGGCGCGCGGCGGGCGACAACGGGTCGATCGAGGCGCCTCGCGGCGAGGGTCTCGTCGGGGTCCTCGGAAGGCTCGGAATGGCTGACTATCACGCGATCCTGAAGCGGGCGATCTCGGCGATGCCCGCTCCCAACGGCGAAGCCCGGCGCGCGGTCTACGAGAAGGCCCGGTCGGCGCTGGTCAATCAGCTCAAGGCGTTCGACCCGCCGCTGTCGCCTTCCGAGATCACTCAGCAGCGCCTGCAGCTCGAGGAGGCGATCCGCAAAGTCGAATCCGAGGCGGCCAAGGGCCTGCTCAAGGCGCCGCCGACGGCGCCGGCGGTGCGCCCGCCCGAGCCGTCGCATCCGCCGGTCGCGCCCGAGGCGGC
>JAAYVT010000448.1 GCA_012517025.1 Phyllobacteriaceae bacterium
GCCGAAGGTCGCCGGATCCTCGCCGTATTTCGCCTTGTAGGCGTCGCGATAGGCGACCAGCACAGCCTTCTGCGGATCGGAGGCCGGCAGATCGTCGACCACGATCAAGGCCGGCGAAGAGAGCCGTACCCCCTCTCCAGCCGATCCGACGAGGGCGATGAACTCCTTCGCCGCCACGCCGTGGGTCTGGTAGAGCGGCTGCTTCAGACCGAGCTGGGCGTAGTTCTTGGTGACGATCGCCGGACCTTGACCGAAGCCGAAGACGGCGACCGCCTCGGCGTTGGAATTGCGGATCCGGGTGAGCTGCGCCGTGGTGTCGATGTCCTTCGGACCATAGGCCTCGTCGGCGACGATGGTCAGCCCGTATTGGCCGACCAGCTTCGTCGCCTCCGCCTTGCTCGACTGGCCGAGGCCGGAGGTCTCGGTCAGCAGCGCCAATTTGGTGATGCCGCGCTTCTTCATGTCGTCGAAGATGCGGGCGATCGAGAAGCGATCCGAGCCGGGCGTCTTGAACACCCATTTCTTCACCGGCTCGACCACCACGATGCCGCCGGCCAGCGAGATGAACGGGATCTCGGCCCGTTCGATCATCGGCACCACGGCCATGGTGGTGCCGGTGGTGGTGCCGCCGATCAGCACGTCGACGCCGTCGGATTCGATCAGCCGCTTGACGAAGCCGTTGGCCTTGGCGGCGTCGCCGCCGTCGTCGTAGGAGACGAGCGAGAGACTGCGGCCGAGCACCCCGCCCTTGGCGTTGATGTGGTCGATGAAGAGCTGCAGCGTCTTCAGCTCCGGGTCGCCGAGAAAGGCCGCCGGACCGGTGATCGACAGGAACGCTCCGATCTTGATCGGCGCGTCCGCCTTGGCCGCGCGGCCGGCCGCGGCGAACACCGCGGTGGCCAACGCGGAGGCGATCCAATTTCTTCTCGACAACGTGATGGGCATCGTCTTCTCCCCGAATTTTTCTCGAAGGGCGGCCGAATTTCGATCCGGCTCGTGTGGCTGCGGTCCCGCTTCGATCGGGACCGTGGGCGCGGATCGCTCTGCGGCGACCGCACGTTCTCCTTTGTAATTTATCAGTTGCGTAATATCATCACGCGATGCGTAATTTTGTGGAGACCCGATCGATTTTCGACGGGGATCGGGCGGAGGGGGTTCGATGAGCGAGGATGCCGACGGTCCGCGAGCCGAACCCGGTCGACGCGGCAAGGTGCAATCGGCCGAATACGGCCTCCTGGTGTTGAAGACCCTCGGCCGGGCCGGCGGGGCGTTGACCCTGACCGCCCTCGCCGAGCGGCTCGACGCCAGCCCGGCCAAGGTCCATCGCTATCTCGCCAGCCTCAAACAGGCGGGTTTCGTGCGCCAGGAGCAGGACACCGCGCGTTACGTCCTCGGCGAGGAGGCGATCGCCCTCGGCATCGCGGCGATGCGCCGAGCCGACGTCCTGGTCCTCGCCGGTCCCGTCCTCGTCGAGTTGACCGAGCGTTTCGACGTCTCCTGTTTCGTCGCGATCATGGGCAATCGCGGGCCGACCATCCTGCGCTGGGAGGAGCCGTTCGACGCGGTGACGGTCAACGTCCGGCCGGGCGCGGTCATGCCGATGCTGTGGTCGGCGACCGGCCGCGCCTTCGCCGCCTTCTCCGAGAGCCCCGACGTCGCCCGCGCGGTGCGCGAGGACTTCGCCGCCGGTTCCGCCGTCCAACGCCGCGAGTTCCCCGACCTCGCGGCGGTCGACCGTGCCCTCGCCGAGATCCGCGTCTGTGGCTGCGCGGTCGTCCGCGACGTGTTGATCGACGGCGTCAGCGCCGTCGCCGCGCCGATCTTCGACGGCCGCTCGCGCGTCCACGCGGTGCTGACCGCGCTCGGCACTTCAGGGCGGATCGATCCGGATCCGGCCAGCCGCCTCGCCCGGGCGGTGTGCGCGGCGGCCGAGCGGATCTCGCTGGCGCTCGGCGGCGGCGTCGACGATCCCGCCCTCCCCGCCGCTCCGGTGGGAGGCCGAGGCCGATGAACCGACCTTCGCCGTGCGCCGACGAACGCTCTCGACGGCGGTCGAAGCACCCGACTAGTGTGGACGACCGGCGACGGCCGGATCGATCGAACCGACGGCACGAGACGAGATGAAGACCGAGACCCCGGCGCGACCCGGCGCCGCGAGCGGGGGCGAGACGACGCCCCCCTCTCCGCCCCTCTCCTCCAAGGCCACCCTGCAGACGCTGGAGCGCGGCCTGCGGGTGCTGGCGCTGATCTCGGAGAGCGAGACCGGGCTGTCGATCGCGGAAATTTCGGCGCGGCTCGGGGTCGATCGCGCCATCGGCCATCGCCTCGCCGGGACGCTCGAGGCGACCGGCTTCCTCACCCGCCGTTCCGACGGACAGTTCGTGCTCGGCGCCGAGATTCTGACGCTCGCCGATCGCTTCCTGCCGCAACTGCGCGCCGTCGCCGGCCCCCCCGTCGGTCGCTTGGCGCAGGCGACCGGCGCCGCCGCCTTCGTCTCGGTGCCGCAGGGCGACGCCTGCGTCGCGATCATCGTCGCCGAGCCGGAGGCTCCGCTGCTGCGCCTCTCCTATCGGGTCGGCAGCCGCCATCCGCTGTCGCTCGGCGCGGCCGGCATCGCCATCCTCGCCGGCCGGGCGGAGACGGAGGGCGACGCGCCGGCGGTGCGCGAAGCCCGCCGGCTCGGCCATGCGCTGACCTGCGACCAGCTCCAGCGCGGCGCCGTCGGGGTGGCGAGCCCGCTGCACGGCCCGGATCGGCGGCTCGGCTTCGAGGCCTGCGTCGGCGTCGTGGCGCTCGACGGGCTCGACGTCGAGGGCGCGGCGGCGGCGGTGACCGCCTGCGCCCGCGACCTCGTCGAGGCCCTGCGACCGGGCTCGTCGGCGCTCTGAGCCGACTTCACAAAGCCAGCGTCAGCTTGTCGCCGCGGGCGCGTGAGCAGCAGGCGAGCATCTTGTCGCCGCGGCCGCGTTCGCCGGCGCTCAGCACCTTGTCGCGATGGTCGATCTCGCCCGCGACGACCTCGACCTCGCAGGAGCCGCACAGCCCCTCGCGACAATCGCAGGCGACGTCGATGCCGACCGATTCCAACACGTCGAGCAGGGTGCGGTCCGCTCCGACCCGCAGCGTCAGCGCCGAATCGCGCAGCTCCACCTCGAAGCCGTGCTCCCGGCTGGGATCGAGCGACGTCCCGGTCGCGGTGAAATGCTCGAGCCGCAGCGCGCCCACGGGCAGATCGGCGGTCAGCCCTTCGAGTGCGGCGAGCAGGCGCTCCGGTCCGCAGGCATAGATCCGCCCCGTCGCCGGTACGGCGGCGACGATCGCGGCGAGATCCATGCGCCGGTCCTCGTCCTTCGGGTAGAGGACGACCCGGTCGCCGTGATCGCGGGCGAGGCGATCGAGAAACGCCATGGTGGCGCGCGACCGCCCGGCATAGTGGAGGCGATAGGCGGCGCCGCGCGCCTTCAGCCGATCGGCCATGGCGAGGATGGGCGTGATGCCGATGCCTCCGGCGATCAGCACCACCTCGTCGTCGCTCTCGTCGAGCCGGAAGAGGTTCTTCGGCCCCCGCACCCGGATGGTGTCGCCGACCCCGACCTGCTCGTGGATGGCGCGCGAGCCGCCCCGTCCCGCCTCGTCGCACAGCACCGCGATCTCCCAACGGCTCCGATCGGCGGGGTCGCCGCACAGCGAATATTTCCGGTCCCACGGACCGACGGTCACGTCGACGTGGGCGCCCGGGGTCCAAGCCGGTAGCGGCCGGCCGTCCGGGCGCTCGAATACGTAACGGCGGATCTCCGGCGTCTCCTCGACGATCGCCGCGACCCGCAGGCGACGCGCCGCGTCCACCCGCTTCGGCGCGCCGACCGGATAGGAGCGGCGCGGCTCGCGCGCGACCGGGTCGCGCCGTTCCGGGTTTCGCGCCGGATCCCAGCGCACCCGCAGGCTCTCCGGGCCGCGGAACGAGGTGTTGGCGAGATACCGGAAGGTCTGGTCGGGGACGAGCTGGAGATGCGGCAGCCGTCGGGTGAACTCCTCGAGGAAGATCCGGAGCTCCATGCGGGCGATGTTCTTGCCCATGCACTGATGCGCGCCGTAACCGAAGGAGAGGTGATCGACGGCGTTCTCGCGATGGAGATCGAGCGTGTCGGGATCCTCGAAACGACGCTCGTCGTGATTGGCCGAGGCCATCACCAGGAGCAGTTTCGACCCTTTCGGCAGGGCGACCCCGCCGACCTCGGTGTCGGCGGTGACGAGGCGACGCCAGGCGACGATCGAGCCGCCGCGACGCAGGCATTCCTCGACCGCGTTGGGGATCAGATCGGGGTCGGCGCAGAGCTCCTACCAGGCGGCGCGATCGGAGAGCAGCAGGCGGAAGGCGTTGGCGGTGGCGTTCGAGGTGGTCTCGTGGGCGGCCGCCAGGATCGCCATCATCATCGAGCGCAGATAGGAGAGCGGCACCACGTCGGGCCGCTCGAAATGCTTGCGGATGGAGAAGTACATCCAGCCCTCGCCGTCGGGCTTTTCCATCATCGCGTCGAGGATGGCGTTGGCCGCCGACCAGAACCGGCCGACCTGATCGGCGACGGCGAGCTGCTGCTCGCGGGTCGGCCGGCCCCAGGTGTTGAGGGTGTGGGCGACGCAGTAGGCCTTGAGCAGTGAAATGTCGTCCTCATGCACACCGAGGAAGTGCAGCGCGACGACGAGCGGGATCTCCCAGAACATCTCGGCGACGAGATCGGCCTCGCCTTTTTCGATCAGCCGATCCATCGCCTCGCGGGTGAGGCGGCGGATGATCGCCTCGTGTTTCGCCAGCGCCTCGGGGGCGAAGGACTCGAGCAACAGCCGGCGGCGCTCCATGTGGGCGGGCTCGTCCTCGTTCACCATGGTGCGGTCCATGGCGTAACCCCAGCGGGCCAGAATCTCGGCGGCCTCGGGCGGCGGCGGGGTGATCTTCTCCAGCGCGATCGACGGCGAGAACAGGATCTGATCGCGGAAGATCGCCTTCATGTCGTCGTAGCGCGCCACCACCCAGTAACCGAGGCTCGGAGCGTAGAAGATCGGTTCCTCCGCCCGCGCCCAGCGCAGCGCCTCGGCCGGATCGGCCTGATACGGCGCCTCGAAGGGATCGAAGGCGGCGGCGCGATCGGAGACCGGACAGCCGTTCGGCGCCACCGGCGGTGCGGCATGGAACGGACAGCCGGCCGCCGCGGCGTCGGCGCTCGGCGGAACTGTGGTGGAGGTCATCGGCGTTTCTCCCACAATGTGCGATAATCGCACTTATGAATATCATTATCGCACATTGTGAGAGACGATCGGACCGCCTGTCAACCGCCGACGGCGGCGGGGCGCGTTCGGCGGCGGTGCCGACGCGGGGTCGCAATTACGGTGTGCGTCACCGATGGCCGCTCACAGACCGCC
>JAAYVT010000449.1 GCA_012517025.1 Phyllobacteriaceae bacterium
CCGCCGCGATGATCCCGATCGCCGGCTTCTGGACGCCGACCTCCGCGCTCGGCGACCTGCTGGTGCTGCTCTATCTGATCACCGTGCCGGCGGTGGTGCTGATGATCGCCGGCTCGGCCTCCGGCTCGCCGCTCGGCGCCGTCGGCTTCTCGCGCGAGATGGCGATCATGCTCGCCTACGAAGGGCCGCTGCTCTTGGCGCTGGTCGCCGTGGCGATCGTGGCGGGCGACCACCTCGGCAAGCCGATCACCCTGTCGCTCGCCGACATCGTGGCGGTGCAGCGGGCGCACGGGGCCTTCCTGTTCGAGCCCCGTCTGTGGCCGGCGCTCGTCGCCTATGTCGCCTTCGTCCCGGCCAACCTCGGCATCTCGCCCTTCGACATTCCCGAGGCGGAATCGGAAGTGCTGGAGGGACCGCTGGTCGAATATTCCGGCCCGGCGCTCGGGTTGCTGAAACTCGCCTCCGCTCTGAAGTCGGTGGTGGTGATCGGCCTCGGCATCGCCCTTTTCTGCCCGATCGGACCGAACGGGCCGCTCGGGCTGGCGGTGTGGGCCGTGCAATGCGCCCTCGTCACGGTCTGCGGCGTCTCGCTGGTCAAGGCGGCGCTCGGGCGCATGCGCATCGATCAGGCCGTCGTCTTCTATCTGAAATGGCCGGAGCTGGCCGGGCTGGCCGGGCTCGCGCTCGCCGTCACCGGCTTCTGAGGAGGGCGCCATGAGCTTCATGCAGAAGATCTTCCGCCGCTCGCCGTGGCTCTATCGGATCAACGCCGGTTCCTGCAACGGCTGCGACGTCGAGCTGGCGACCACCGCCTGCATCCCGCGCTACGACGTCGAGCGGCTCGGCTGCCAATACTGCGGCAGCCCCAAACACGCCGACATCGTGCTCGTCACCGGCCCGCTCACCGCGCGGGTGAAGGACAAGGTGCTGCGCCTCTGGGAGGAGATCCCGGATCCGAAGGTGACGGTCGCCGTCGGCATCTGCCCGATCTCCGGCGGCGTCTTCCGCGAAGGCCTGCCGATCGAGGGCGCGCTCGATCGCCACCTGCCGGTCGACGTCAACGTCCCCGGCTGTCCGCCGCGTCCGCAGGCGATCATCGAGGGCATCGCCCAGGCGATCGCGATCTGGTCCGAGCGTCGATAGGAGCCTCCCATGTCCTTTCTCGCAGTCCTGATGAAGAACCTCTTCGCCGGGCCGTCGACGGTCGCCTTTCCGTTCGGACCGGCCGAGACGCCGGAGGCCTATCGCGGCCGCGTCACCTTCGACGCGACGACCTGCGTCGGCTGCCGCATGTGCGCCCACGTCTGCCCCTCCGGTGCCATTCGGCTCGAGGACCGCGCCGACGGCCTGCATTTCGGCATCTGGCACAACGCCTGCGCCAATTGCGGGCTGTGCGCCCACCATTGCCCGACCGAAGCGATCCGCCTGTCGAACGATTGGCACCTCGCCCACCCGCAGAGCGAGAAATACGCGCTCGCCGATCACGCCGTCGTCCGGCGCGTCCGCTGCACGTCGTGCGGCACCGAGATCGGACCGAGCCCCGACGCCCTGGTGCGTCGAGCCTTCCGCGACGTCGCCGGACGCACCCGTCATCTGACGCGGCTCTGCCCCGATTGCCGCCGCGCCGCCAGCCTCGAGGGAGCCCTGCCATGACCGCGACCCCATCCGTGCAAGTCATTCTCGACACCACCCGCGCCCTGCCCGGGGGCGTGAGGATCGAACCCGCGGCGCACGGTCTGGTGACCGTCTGGGTGCGCCTCGCCGAGCGCCACTCGCTCGCCGCCGCCTGCCGGGCGCTGAAGGCGATCGGCGCGCGGCTCTCGATGGTGACGGCGATGCCGGACGTCGTCGATCCCGGCCACTTCGTCGCCTACCACTTCGACGTCGCCGGCTCGACGGTGACGATCACCCTCCGCGTCGCCCCCGGCGAGACGGTCGAGACGATCGTGCCGATCTTCCGCAACGCCGACTGGCACGAGCGCGAATTCGCCGAGCTCTACGGCATCGGCCTCGCGGGGCGGGCGGCGACGCCGGGCCTGTTCCTGGAGGAAGCGCAGTCGGGGCGGCGCCGGAGCGACCTCATCCCGCTCTCCATCCTCGCCAACGCCGCCAGCACCAAGACGCTCTGGGAAACCCTGGAAGCCGCGAAGGAGGCCGGGAAATGAACACGTTTCAAATCCCCGTCGGGCCGCTGCACGTGGCGCTCGAGGAACCGATGTACTTCCGCATCGACGTCGACGGCGAACGGGTCGCGGCGGTGGAGATCACCGCCGGCCACGTCCACCGCGGCATCGAGCAGCTCACCGCCCGCCGGAACTTCTGGCAGAACATCGTGCTCACCGAGCGGGTCTGCTCGCTGTGCTCCAACAGCCATCCGCAGACCTATTGCATGGCGGTCGAGCACATCGCCGGCATCGCGGTGCCGGCGCGGGCGCACGCCCTGCGCGTCGTCGCCGACGAGATCAAACGGATCGCCTCGCACCTGTTCAACGTCGCGATCCTTGCCCACATCGTCGGCTTCGATTCGCTCTTCATGCACGTCATGGAGACCCGCGAGATCATGCAGGACGTCAAGGAGACGATCTTCGGCAACCGCATGGACGTCGCCGCCAACACCATCGGCGGGGTCAAGTACGAGCTCTCCGACGAACGCCGCCGGTGGCTCCTCGGCGAACTCGACCGGCTCGAGCCGGTGGTCGTCGACGAGATCACGCCGCTCTACGCGACCGACCGCTCGATCCTGACCCGCACCCGCGGCGTCGGCGTCATCGGCCGCGACGCGTGCCTCGAACTCGGTCTGGTCGGCCCGGTGGCGCGTGGCTCCGGCGTCGACTACGACGTCCGCCGCATCGCCCCTTACGCGATCTATGCCGACCTCGACTTCGACGTCATCACCCAGACCGGCGGCGACGTGTGGTCCCGCGCCATGGTGCGGCTCGGCGAGATCCGCCAGTCGATCCGCATCCTCCGCCAGTGCCTCGCCGCCCTGCCCGAGGGACCGGGATGCCTCGCCGGTTGGCCGACCATTCCGGCCGGCGAGGCGATCGCCAAGACCGAGGCGCCGCGTGGCGAGGTGGTCTATTACCTCAAGACCGACGGCTCCGAACGGCCCGAGCGGCTGAAGTGGCGGGTGCCCAGCTACATGAACTGGGAGGCGCTCGGGGTGATGATGAAGGATGCGCGGATCTCCGACATCCCGCTGATCGTCAATTCGATCGACCCCTGCATCTCCTGCACCGAACGATGAGGTGAGGCCATGTGTCTGGCGACCCACGGGCGGGTTCGGGAGATCGTCGACGCGGCGCGGCGGCTGGTCCGCGTCGACGTCGAGGGGCGACCGCAGACGGTCAGCCTCGCCCTCCTCGCCCCGCCGGAGGACGGGCTCGAAACCTGGATCGGCAGACTGGTGCTCGTCCACGTCGGCTTCGCCGTGCGGCGGACCGACGAGGACGAACTGCGGGCGCTCGAGGGCATCCTGCCGATGCCGTGACGGCGCCGCGCCGGCCCGATCGAAGCCCCCTCCGATCGGGCCGGCGACAATCTCCCGAATGTCTCGTGGATGACAGACCCGTGATCGATCCGACGGCTAACTGGACGGGTGACGGACACCGACCGGAGCCGAATTCATGCACGAGATGGCGATCACGATCGCTCTCGTCGACGTCCTGAACGAGGAGATCGAACGCGCCGGCGGGGGCCGTCTCGTCGACGTCGTCCTCACCGTCGGAGGGCTGGGGGCCCTGGAACCGGGGGCGCTCTCGGCCTGTTTCGAGACCGTCGTCGAGGGCACCGCGCTCGAAGGCGCGCGGCTCTCGGTCCGGCGTCTGCCGATCCGCATCCACTGCCGCGGCTGCCGAGCCGACGGCATTTGCGACGAGCATTTCCGCTGCCTCGATTGCGGCGGGACGGACCTCGTCGTGCTCGGCTCCGAGCCGATGCGCGTCGAGAGCATGACCATGACGAAGTGAAGTCCAGACGAGCACGACGCGAGTGCGTGCGGAGGACCCAGACGATGCCGTCTCAGCGAGAGAACCATATCATCTACGCCGACGCCGACCGGTGTATGACCTGTCATTCCTGCGAGCTCGCCTGCGCGGTGGCGCATGCCGACGGTCACGACATGATGTCGGCGATCGCGGTGCGCGAGCCGCTGATCGCCCGCAATCACGTCGTCGCCTTCGAAGGCGGCGCCATGCCGATGCAGTGTCGGCAGTGCGAGGACGCGCCCTGCACCTTCGCCTGCCCGACCGGCGCCTGCCGTCAGGCCGACGGCCGCGTCGACATCGTCGAGCAGCACTGCATCGGCTGCAAGCTCTGCGTCATGGTCTGCCCGTTCGGCGCCATCACGGTGAAGTCCGAGGAACACCGGCTCGAAGAGACCTGCACCAACCGCGGCGTCGCCAAGAAATGCGACCTCTGCGTCGACTGGCGCGCCGCCAACGGCAAGACCGAGACCGCCTGCGTCGAGGCCTGTCCGACCAAGGCCATCCGAATGATCGACCTCGAAGCCTATCGCGTCGCCCTGCGCGCCGCCCGGGCCCGCGAGATCGCCCAGTCCCATCGTCACATGCGCACCGCCTTCTGATCCGCGAGGAAGCCCCGAGATGACCCTCCACGACTGCACCACCTGCTCGTCGGATGCCTGCGCCACGGAAATGCTCCGCGTCGCCGAAGCCCAGAGCATCGAAACCGCCTGGCATCGCCACGCCGCCCAACAGCCGCAGTGCGGCTTCGGCTCGTCCGGCCTGTGCTGCCGCATCTGCATGAAGGGCCCGTGCCGCGTCGATCCGTTCGGCAACGGCCCGAAGTACGGCATCTGCGGCGCCGACGCCGACACCATCGTGGCGCGTCACATGGTGCGCATGATGGCGGCCGGCGCCGCCTCTCATTCCGAGCACGGCCGTCACATCGCGCTCGCCCTGCGCCATCTCGCCGACGGCCACCTCTCCGACTACCAGATCCGCGACGAAGCCAAGATGCTGGCGGTGGCCGCCCGTCTCGGCGTGGCGACCGCCGGCCGCCCGCTGATGGACGTGGTGCGCGACGTCGCCGACCTCACCCTCGGCGACTTCCAGAACCAGGACGAGACGAAGCCCTGCACCTGGCTGGCGACCACGCTGCCGCAGAAGCGACTGAAGAAGCTCGCCGATCTCGGCCTTCTGCCGCACAACATCGACGCCACCGTCGCCCAGACCATGGGCCGGACCCACATCGGCTGCGACGCCGATCCGACCAATCTGATCCTCGGCGGTCTGCGCGTGGCGATGACCGACCTCGACGGCATGGTGCTCGCCACCGAGCTCTCCGACGCCCTGTTCGGCACGCCGAAGCCGGTCGTCACCACCGCCAACCTCGGCGTGCTCAAGGCCGATGCGGTCAACGTCGCGGTCAACGGCCACAACCCGATCCTCTCGGACGTGATCTGTCAGGTCGCCGCCGATCTCGAGGGCGAGGCGATCGCCGCCGGCGCGCCGGGGGGCATCAACATCGTCGGCGTCTGCTGCACCGGCAACGAGGTGATGATGCGCCACGGCATTCCGCTGGCGACCAATTATCTCTCCCAGGAGCTGCCGATCCTCACCGGCGCGCTCGAGGCGATGGTGCTCGACGTCCAGTGCATAATGCCGTCGCTGCCGCGCATCGCCGAGTGTTTCCACACGGTGGTCGTCACCACCGACGCCCGCAACAAGATCAAGGGCGCGACGCACGTCGACTTCCACGAGGAGAAGGCGGTGGAGACCGCCAAGTCGATCCTGCGCATGGCGATCGCCGCCTACGGACGGCGCGACAAGGCCCGCGTCAACATCCCCTCCCTCGCCCAGCGCGCCGTCGCCGGCTTCTCGACCGAGGCGATCGTCGCCGCCCTCTCCGCGGTCGACGCCGCCGATCCGCTGAAGCCGATGATCGACAACATCGTCGTCGGCAACATCAAGGGCGTGGTGCTGTTCGGCGGTTGCAACAACACCAAGACCCAGCAGGACGCCTCCTATTTCCACATCGCCACCGAACTCGCTCGTCGCAACGTGCTCGTCCTGGCGACCGGATGCGCCGCCGGCGCGCTCGCCAAGGCCGGCCTGATGACCTCCGAGGCGACCGAGAAATACGCCGGCGAAGGCCTGAAGGCGGTGTCGCGGGCGATCGGCGAGGCGGCCGGGCTCGGCGGTCCGCTGCCGCTCGTGCTGCACATGGGGTCCTGCGTCGACAACAGCCGTGCCGTCATCCTCGCCACCGCGCTCGCCGACAAGCTCGGCGTCGACCTCTCCGACCTGCCGGTGGTGGTCTCCGCGCCCGAGGCGATGAGCGAGAAGGCGGTGTCGATCGGCACCTGGGCCGTCACCATCGGCTTCCCGACCCATCTCGGGACGGTGCCGCCGGTGCTCGGGTCGCAGACCGTCACCCGCTTGGTGACCGAGACCGCGAAGGACCTGATCGGCGGCCACTTCATCGTCGAGCCCGACCCGGTCGCCGCCGCCGACAAGCTCTACGCGGCGATCGAGGAACGCCGCCGGGGCCTCGGGCTCTGATCATCGACGGCGAGCCGGAGCCCCGCGCTCCGGCTCGCCCGGGAGGAGGAAACCAATGAAGATCGCAGTCACCGGAAAGGGCGGCGTCGGCAAATCGACCATCGTCGGCATGCTCGCCCGCGCCATGGCCGACGACGGCTGGAAGATCATGGCGATCGACGCCGATCCCGACGCCAATCTCGGATCGGCGATCGGCGTGGCGCCGACCCGCCTCGCCGACGTCGTGCCGATTTCGCGGATGAAGGACCTGGCGCGGGAGCGCACCGGCGCCGCCGAGACCGCCGGGTCCCATTTCATCCTCAATCCCAGGGTCTCCGACATCCCGGACGAGCTCTGCGTCGAACACGCCGGCATCAAGCTGCTGCTGATGGGTACCGTCGATCACGCCGGTGGCGGCTGCGTCTGCCCCGAGCACACTCTGGTCCGCGCGCTGCTCCGCCACGTCCTGACCCGCCGCCAGGAATGCGTCCTGATCGACATGGAAGCCGGGGTGGAACATTTCGGCCGCGGCACCGTCGAGGCCGTCGACCTGCTGGTGATCGTCGTCGAGCCGGGCGAACGGTCGTTCCAGACGGCCCGTCAGATCGAGAAGCTGGCGCGCGAGTTGGGCATCGCCCGCATCGCCCTGATCGCCAACAAGGTCGACGGCGCCGCCGACCAGACTTTCGTGCGCGCCGAGGCCGGCGACCTCGATCTCCTCGCCATGCTGCCCGCCGACCCCGACGTGCGGGCGTCGGATCGCGCCGGGCGGTGTTGTTACGATCTCTCCGAGGGCGTCCGCGCCCGGGCGCGCCAGCTGGCGGAGATCGTCGTGAAACGGGTTCTGGACGAACCGGGGAGGTTGTCGTGTGCCTCGTGAAGATCGAATTCGACGGCCCCGACGCCCCGACCGCGCCGATCACCGAGGTCGTCGACCTCGTCGTGTGCGATGCGGCGGTGGAGGTGACGACGCTGTTCGGGGAGAAGATCCGCCTGGACGACGCCGTCGTCCGACGCGTCGATCTGGCCGCCGGCGTGGTTCGCCTCGAGAGGAGCGCACGCCATGAACGCCAATGAGATCGCGCGCGCGGCGGAAGCCCGCGGGCTCGCCCGTCTGCACGCCTATCTGGCGCATTTCGCCAACCATCTGGTGGCCCACGCCGCCGACGTGGCGCACCACCGCGCCGACGTCGAGGAGACCGGCGAACTGACCCGTCTGCTCGACGCCGCGATGGACGATCTCGAGGCCTCGCGGCGCTCGATGGCGCGGGTGGTGGCGCATCTCGCCGAGAGAATGGACACCGGCGCGGCGCTCGATCACCATCACGCTCACGACCATCCGCATCGTCACGAGCTTCGGTGAGGGTGCCGCATCGACGGAGCCGCCGGGGCCCGAGGACCCCCGGGGTTTCGTCGTCATCGGCTCCCGTCTCGCCGCGGTCGAGACGGGCGGTTCGTCGACGGCGTCTCAGGGAGGAGAAGATGCCACCGAGGTTCAGCATTTCCGGGATTCTGACCGGCCCCACCGGCGAGGAATTCTTCAAGGGATTCGTCGGCCGCTCCTATGCCAAGGGGAGCCTGGTGGCGACCGGCGACATCGACGAGAACGGCATTCTCGTCGTCATGAGCGGCCGCCTGCGCATGTTCCTGATCGGCGAGGACAGAGAGCTCAGCCTCTTCTACCTCGGCCCAGGAGACATGTTCTGCATGCATTCGGGATGCCTCGTCGAGGCGATCGAACCGTCGGAACTGCGCATCACCGACATCGCCACCTTCGATCGCAAGCTGCGGGAAAATCCGTTGATCGCCTGGGCGCTCATCTCGATCCTGGGGCGGGCGTTGGCGTCGTTCCTGCACACCATCGAAGATCTGATGTTCCACGACATCAAGCAGCGGATAGCCCGCTTCTTCGTCGAGCAGGCGACCGCCGGTGGTCACGGCTTCGTCGACGGGACCGAGATTCGGCTCGGCGTCGAGGAGATCGCCAAGTCGGTCGGGTCGTCCCGTCAGGCGACGTCGACCGCCATGAACTGCATGATCAAGGAAGGACTGATCACCAGACTGCGACGCGGGAGCTATTCGATCCCCTCGCTCGAGCGGCTGCGCGGGCTGCGCTGAGCCGCCGGACGACGGAACGGACCGTGGAGACGGCCGCCGACGATCGGCGTTCGGCGTCGTTTGGCGCCTCGAAACGAGGCTCACGGCTGCGTCGCCCGGCTTCCAAGCGAGGGTGCGAGGATCCTCGTCGCGCCCCCTCGGCGGTCGCCCGCCCGATCCCGCCGCGCCGTTCGTCTTCTTCCATCTCCACGAACCCCAGGGGACGTCTCCGATGAGCGAGACCGGAATTTCCGAGCTGCGCGCCGCGTTTCGGCGCATCTTCCTGGCGATCCTGCCGCTCGCTGCGCTCGTGGTCGCCGTCTGCGCCGCTCTGACCGGGCGATACGTCGTCTCCACCCTCGTCCTCGGCGTCGTCTTCGCCGCGCTCGGCACCGGCGCCCTCATCGTCATGGGCGATCACCCGACCTCTCGTCGCATCGCCTCCGCCGCCTTGATGGGCATGGTCGGCCTGCTCGTCCTGGCGACCGCCGGATCGAACTGGCAGATCGACATGCACATGGCCTTCTTCGCCGCCCTGGCGGTGGTGGCCGGTTGGGTTTGCTGGCAGTCGATCGTCGTGGCGGCGAGCGTCGTCGCCGTCCACCATCTGCTGCTGAACCTCGTCTACCCGGCCGCCGTCTTCCCCGAGGGGGCCGACTTCTCCCGCGTCCTGTTGCACGCCGTCGTCCTCCTCACTCAGGCGGCGACCTTGGTGTGGCTGACCTCCCGCCTGGCGTCGACCTTCGCCGCGGCGGACGGTGCCAGACGGGCGGCGGAAGCCGCGCACGACGCCGCGCACGTCGCCGCCGCCAACGAGCGCGATCTGTTCTCCCGTCAGGAGCGGCGGCGGACCGAGATCGAGACCGCCGTCGCCGGGTTCGAACGCGCCGTCGCCTCGGCGATTTCGGACCTCGGCGTCCGCGCCCGCGAGATGGCGGGAACCGCCCTCGCCCTCCAGGAGACGGCGCAGGCGACCTCCTGCGAAGTGTCGACCGCCGAGACGGCCTCGCGCGAGGCGACGACCAGCGTCGACGGGGTCGCCGTCGCCGCCGAGGAACTGAGCGCTTCGATCGCCGAGATCGCGACGCGCGTCGCCCGCACCGAAGCGATCGTCGCCGAGGCCGATCACGACGCCGAGGCCGCCAGCCGGGAGGTCGAGAGCCTCGCCACCGCGGCCGACGAGATCGGAGACGTGATCGCGCTCATCCGCAACATCGCCGGACAGACCAATCTCCTCGCCCTCAACGCGACCATCGAAGCGGCCCGCGCCGGCGACGTCGGTCGCGGCTTCGCGGTGGTCGCCTCCGAGGTCAAGGCGCTCGCCGATCAGACCGCGCAGGCCACCGAAGAGATCGCCACGCAGATCGCCGAGGTCCAGACCGCCACGACCGGCGCGGTGGAAGCGATCCGC
>JAAYVT010000450.1 GCA_012517025.1 Phyllobacteriaceae bacterium
ATTCGGCTCCCGGTCACCTCGCCGCGGCGTTCGGCGTCCCGACCGTGACGGCGGTGGGGCCGTCCGATCCCGACGAGACCCGGCCGTGGGGACCGCTGTCGCGGGTCGTCCGCAGCCGCGAGGACCTCGCCTGCCGGCCCTGCTGGTTCACGCCTCTGCACGGGAATTGTCCCCACCAGGGGCGTTGCATGACGGAAATCACCTCGGATCAGATCGTCGATGCCCTGCTCGACGTCGTCTCGGCGCCGCGTTCGGGTGGCGATCGGGTGACACCGACGCTCGTGTCGTCGGGTTCGGATTGATCTGAGGTCGGCATCGGTGACATGGTGCGGGTCGCCACGATCGGGGATCGGCCCCGGGGCGAGTCTCGGAGGAGGAGGGGGCGGAAATGCGAGGATCTCTGGGAGCGCCACGCATTCTGCTCCGCAAGCTGCGCGAGTTGATGGCCGAGCCCATCACGCCGCAGGAAAGGATCGACAAGATCGCCGAACAGATCGCCACCAATCTGGTGGCCGAGGTCTGCTCGGTCTACGTGCTGCGCGACGACAACGTGCTCGAGCTCGCTGCCACCGTCGGCCTGAAGCGCGAGGCGGTGCACCAGACCAGCCTCAAGGTCGGCGAGGGTCTGGTCGGCCTGATCGCCTCGGAGGCGCGCTGCCTCAACCTGCCCAACGCCCAGTCCCACCCCGCCTTCGCCTACAAGCCGGAGACCGGGGAGGAGATGTTCAACGCCTTCCTCGGCGTGCCGATCCTCAGGGCCGGTCGCATCCTCGGCGTGCTCGACGTCCAGAACAAGGCGCATCGCACTTATCAGGAGGACGAGGTCGAGATCCTGCAGACGACCGCGATGATCATCGCCGAGATGATCGCGGCCGGTGGGCTCGAACCGCTGCTGAAGCCCGGCTCGTCGCTCGACGTCAAGCGGCCGATGAAGATGGACGGCGTCGGGCTCGGCGAGGGCGTCGGGCTCGGTCACGTCGTCCTGCACGAACCGCGTCTGGTGGTCTCGGCCCTCATCGCCGACGACGTGCCGCGCGAGGCGATGCGGCTGGAATCGGCGATCGAGAAGCTGCGCATCTCGGTCGACGACCTGTTGTCGCGCTCTGAGCTCGATCAGATCGGCGAGCATCGCGACGTGCTCGAAGCCTACCGCATGTTCGCCTACGACCGCGGTTGGGTGCGCAAGATGGAGGAGGCGGTGAAGAACGGCCTCACCGCCGAGGCCGCCGTCGAGAAGGTGCAGTCGGACACCCGTGCCCGCATGCTGCGGCAGACCGATCCTTACTTACGCGAACGACTGCACGACTTCGACGCGCTCGCCAATCGCCTGATCCGCGAGCTGATGGGGCGGCCGCACGGGCCGGTCTCGGGCGAGCTGCCGCGCGACGCGGTGATCGTGGCGCGCAACATGGGGGCGGCCGACCTCTTCGACTACGACCGCGACCGGATCAAGGGCTTGGTGCTCGAGGAAGGGGCGCCGACCAGTCACATCTCGATCGTCGCCCGCTCGCTGAGCATCCCGATGGTCGGGCAGGTTCCCGGCGTGGTGTCGCTGGTGGAGACCGGCGACGCGATCATCGTCGACGGCGAGCTCGGCACCGTGCACCTCCGGCCGGCACCGGACGTCGAATCGGCCTTCGCCGAGAAGGTGCGGTTCCGGGCGCGCAAGCAGGCGCAGTACCGGCGCCTGAAGTCGCGGCCGCCGATCACCAAGGACGGTCATCACGTCCAGCTTTTGCTGAATTCCGGCCTGTTCCTCGATCTGCCGCATCTGGAGGAAAGCGGCGCCTCCGGCATCGGCCTCTTCCGCACCGAGCTGCAGTTCATGGTGGCGACGGCCTTTCCGCGCATCGGCGAGCAGGAGGCGCTCTATCGCAAGGTGCTCGAATCCGCCGGCGGCAAGCCCGTCACCTTCCGTTCCCTCGACATCGGTGGCGACAAGGTGCTGCCCTACGCCCAGTCCTTCGAGGAAGAAGAGAACCCGGCGATGGGCTGGCGGGCGATCCGCATCGGGCTCGACCGGCCCGGTCTCCTGCGCATCCAGATCCGGGCGCTGCTCAAGGCGGCGGCGGGGCGCGAGCTGCGGCTGATGTTCCCGATGGTCGCCGAAGTCTCGGAGTTCGAGCGGGCGCGGGCGCTGGTCGAGCGCGAGAAGACGTTCTTGAAGCGGCTCGGCTACGAGCTGCCGGAGACGATCAAGCTCGGCGTGATGATCGAGGTGCCGTCGCTGCTGTTCCAGCTCGACGAGCTGTTCGGCAAGGTGCATTTCGCCTCGGTCGGTTCCAACGACCTGTTCCAGTTCGCCTTCGCCTCCGATCGCGGCAACACCCGGCTGGCCGGGCGCTACGACCCGATGTCGCTGCCGTTCGTCCGGATGCTCAAGCTGATCCAGGACAAGGCGACCGAGCATCACGTGCCGCTCACCCTGTGCGGCGAGCTGTCGGGGCGGCCGCTCGAAGCGATGGTGTTGACGGCGCTCGGCTATCGCTCGCTGTCGATGTCGTCGTCGTCGGTCGGACCGGTCAAGACGATGCTGCTCGAGCTCGACGTCGGCAAGCTCCGGGCGCGGCTGTTGCCGCGATTGGAGCCGGGACGACCGAGCGAGGATCTGCGGACGGTGATCCGGTGCTTCGCCGAGGAACAAGGCGTGCCGATCCAGCCCTAGCGGGCACGATCGCCGCCGCCCTCGTCCTTCCGCTCCGGTCCTTCGCCGCGTCCGGTCCTTCGCCACGCCCCGGTTCTTCGCCAGCCCATGTCTCTCGCCGCCAAACTCGACGCGGTCCTCGACCGTTTCGCCGTTCTCGAAGCCCGCATGAGCGCCGGGGCGGAGGGCGGCGACTGGGTCGCACTCGCCCGCGACCGCGCCGAACTCGAACCGATCGTGACGACGATCCGGGCGCTGCGGGCGGCCGAGACCGAGCTCGCCGGGCTCGACCAACTCGTCGCCGATCCGGCGACCGACGCGGAGATGCGGGCGCTCGCGATCGAGGAACGGCCGGCGGCGGCGGCGCGCGTCGTCGCGCTCGACCACGCGGTGCGGCTGGCGCTGCTGCCGAAGGACGCGGCCGACGCCCGCAACGTCATTCTGGAGGTCCGCGCCGGCACCGGCGGCGACGAGGCGGCGCTGTTCGCCGGCGATCTCTTCCGCATGTATTCCCGCCACGCCGGCCTGCACGGTTGGAAGGTGACGGTGTTGTCGGCGAGCGAGAGCGAGCTCGGCGGCTTCAAGGAGATCGTCGCCGAGATCTCGGGGAGCGGGGTCTACGGCCGGCTGAAGTTCGAATCCGGCGTGCACCGGGTGCAGCGGGTGCCGGTCACCGAATCGGGCGGGCGCATCCACACCTCCGCCGCGACGGTGGCGGTGTTGCCTGAGGCGGAGGAGGTCGACGTCGAGATCGCCGATGCCGATCTCGCCTTCGACACCTTCCGCGCCTCGGGCGCCGGCGGCCAGCACGTCAACAAGACCGACAGCGCGGTGCGGGTGACGCATTTGCCGACCGGCCTCGCCGTGGCGGTGCAGGAGGAGCGCTCGCAGCATCAGAACCGCGCCAAGGCGTTGACCGTGTTGCGCACCCGCCTGTTCGAGATCGAACGGGAGAAGCAGCGGACGGCGCGGGCGGCCGATCGTCGCGGTCAGGTCGGTTCCGGCGACCGCTCGGAGCGCATCCGCACCTACAATTTCCCGCAAGGGCGGGTCACCGATCATCGCATCGACCTCACCCTCTACAAGCTCGATCAGGTGCTGGAGGGGGCGGCGCTCGACGAAATCGTCGACGCGCTGATCGCCGAGGAGCAGGCGGGCCTGCTCGCGGACGCCGACGCATGAGCGGGATCGATGCGCTCGCCGGGCTCGCCGAGACGTCGGCACCGACGGTGGAGGTCTGCCTGCGGGCGCTGCGGACGGCGCTCGCCGACGTCGGCGAGGGGGCGCGGGTGGAGGCGCGGACGATCGTCGGGCACGTGCTCGGGCTCGATCTGACCGGGCTGATGCTCGGGGGGGACCGGCCGGTCGGGTCGGACGAGGTGGCGCGGATGGTCGCTCTGGCGCGGCGCCGGCTGGGCGGCGAGCCGATCCAACGGGTGATCGGCGAGGCGGACTTCTTCGGCCTCGCCTTCCGTTTGTCGCCGGCGACGCTGGTGCCGCGGCCCGACACCGAGACGCTGGTCGAGGCGGTGCTGGTGCGGCTCGAGGGGGTGGAACGGCCGGTTCTCGCCGATCTCGGGGTCGGATCCGGGGCGATCCTGGTGGCGTTGCTGCACGCGCGGGCGGACGCGATCGGTGTCGCCACCGATCTCTCCGAGGAGGCGTTGACGACGGCGCGCGGCAACGCCGAACGGCACGGGGTCGTCGCGCGCGCCGGCTTCGTGCGCGGATCCTACGCCTCGATGCTGGCGGCGGAGCGGTTCGACGCGGTGGTCTCCAACCCGCCCTACGTCGAGAGCGCGGTGGTCGACGGGCTCGACGCCGAGGTGCGCGACCACGATCCGCGGTTGGCGCTCGACGGCGGCGCCGACGGGCTCGACGGTTATCGCCGCATCGTCGTGGAAGCGCTCGCGGCGCTGAAACCGGGCGGGTTGCTGGCGCTGGAGATCGGTTGGGATCAGGGCGAGAGCGTGCCGGCGCTGGTCGCGGCGGCGGGCTACGAAGAGGTCGCGGTGCTGCCGGATCTCGCCGGGCGCGACCGGGTGGTCGTGGCGAGAAGGTCGCATGCGTCATGGCGCGCATCGGGAGATGCAAAATAAATCTTGGAATGCGAGCGAGAAATCGCTAGTTTCCGAGCACCGAAGCAAATCGTCGGCGAGTGTGGATCCGAAGGGCGACGTTCACGCCCTCCCCGGAGGAAGTCTCCGGTGGGTTCCGGATCGTCGGACGTGGGGACCGGATTCGTATCGAAACGGCCGCCGCTCTCGGTTCGTCCACCATGTTCAGGGGCGGGAATGCCCGATCACATCGGAACCTCAACGATCCACCTGACCCGGTGATTCACCGGCGGGAAGAGACGTTCTTTCTTCCCGTGGCGGACGGAGATCGTGAGCCGATCGAGGGCAAGACGACACGGCGTCGGCGCACGGGGGCGGGGGACCCGAGCGCAATCGCGACATGCCCTCGAATGGACGACGACACATCATGTTCCTCGGCAGAGATCGCACGGGTATGAGACAGGGCAATTCCAACAAGCGCATGCGGGGTCGCGGCGGCGGTGGCAACACCAACGGTGGTGGCCGCAAGGGACCCAATCCGCTGAGCCGGACCTACGAGTCGACCGGGCCGGACGTGAAGATCCGTGGAACCGCGTTGCACATCGCCGAGAAATACGTCTCGTTGGCGCGCGACGCGCAATCGAGCGGCGATCCGGTCCTGGCCGAGAACTATCTGCAGCACGCCGAACACTATTATCGCATCATCGCCGCCGCGCAGGCGTCGATGCCGCAGGCGATGCCGATCGTCCGCTCCGACATCCAGACGGACGAGGACGAAGAGGATTTCGACGAGACCACGGGCGAGCCGGTGCGGGTCGAACCGCGCGGCGAGGCGCGTGGTCCGGTCGGCGAAGACGGCTTCATGCCGGCCGACGCGCCGCAGCCCTTCCTCGACGAGATGCCGAACGAGGGACGCCCCGAGCGGGTGCGCGACGAGCGTCCGCGGGGCGATCGCGGCGAACGTGGTGATCGTGACGAGCGCGGTGAGCGCGGCAGTCGGTTCCGCACGCCGCGTGGTGAGCGGGGCGATCAGCCGCAGCAGCGCGACGGCAACCGGTTCGAAGGCCGGCAGCGTCCGCCGCGGGGCGAGCGTCCGCCGCGGGGCGAGCGTCCGCCGCGGGGCGAAGCGCGCGGCGAGGGCGAACGGGGCGAGGCCGAGGGCGATCTGTCGGCTCTGCCGGCGTTCCTGACCGCCGCGCCGAGCCGCGTCGCGACGCCGGCTCCGGCGGTCGAACCGGAGGAGCCGGTGGCGGTCGCCGTGGTCGAGGCGGACGCGAGCGAGCCGGTCGCCGAAGAGGCGCCGAAGCGGCGCACCCGCGGTGGTCGCGGTCGCGGGCGTCGTCCGGAATACGAGGCCGGGTCGGCGGAAGAGCCGGCGGCGGTTCCGGTCGAGGAATGATCGGTCGGCGCCGGGCGAAGGCTCGTCCGGCGCATCGTCCAGTTTCGAAGAGGCCCGGATCGGCGACGATCCGGGCCTCTTCTCGTACGGTCGGAGGCGTTCGGCTCGGCCGGCTCAGACGGCGAGCGTGTCGCCGACGGCGAGGCGGCCGGGGGTGACGACGCGCAGATAGACGCCGAGGTCGGTGTGGCCGAGGGTCTTCATCAGATGACGGGGGATCTGCAGGTCGCGGGTCGCGGTCGCCGGGTTCACCGTGGTGGCGGCGCAGCGCTCGGTGCGCTTGACCACCTCGAAGGCGAGGCCGCCGATGGTCAGCGGCATGTCGCGCGGCCAATCGAGCTCGGCCAGCGCCGGCAAGCCGTCGACGACGAGGTTGGGGCGGAAGCGCAGCGGATCGACGGGGACGCCGAGTTCGCCTTCGAGCACCCGCACGGTCTCGCGATTGACCAGATGCAGCACCTTCTTCGCCACGTCGGAGAAGGAATGGCCGGGTGCGCGCAGCACCTTCGGGGCCCCGCGCAGCTCGTCGGCGAAGCGGGCGGCGAGGAAGGTCTCGATCGCCGCCCGGCCCTCGGGCGTGTCGAGCCGGCCCTCGGCGAGCGCCGCGCCGCTCTTGTCGGCGACGGCGAAGAGGCTCGTTTCGGGATCGAAACGAGTGACGAGGCCGGCCAGCCCCTCGTTCTTCATCAGGCAGAGGAACTTGATCTTGGGCATGTGGAGAGGCGCGGCGGGGTCGAAGCCGGAGGGGCCGTTCTCCACCGCATAGGCGCGATCGAAGGGGATGGTCTCGCCGGGGACGAGATCGACGGCGGCGAGCGTCTCGGGCGAGAAGCCCTTGACGGGGTAGCGCCAGAGGGTGGCGACGTGGGCGGTCATCGGGGGCTCCTCGACGAGGGACGGCTGTCGCCTCGCTTCTGCGGCGCGCGTGTCGCGGCGTCAAGCGGGGGCGTCGCCGGGCACGTGGGGCATGGGCGGCGAGGATCGTGATCCCCCCCTCTTCACAGAGCGGGGAGGGCACACCACATGCAGTTCGACGCGAATTCCCCGCCCGTCCATGCGGGCGATCGGGTTCCGATCCCACGATCCAGACGCCACCGACCGCGCCGAATTCGGGCGGTGAGGCGGCGGGCCAGGAGGGCTCCATGAATCTCGAGAAATACACCGAACGCGCCCGCGGGTTCCTGCAGTCGGCGCAGACCGCCGCGCTCTCGCGCGGTCATCAGCAGTTCACGCCCGAGCACGTGCTCAAGGTGCTGCTCGACGACGATCAGGGGCTGTGCGCCGGCCTGATCGACCGCGCCGGCGGCCGCTCGCGCGAGGCACTCGCCGCCGTCGACAAGGCGCTCGACAAGCTGCCGAAGGTCTCCGGCGGCGCCGGCCAGCTCTACATGGCGCCGGGCACCGCCCGGGTCTTCGAGACCGCCGAGAAGATCGCCGAGAAGGCGGGCGACAGCTACGTCACCGTCGAGCGGTTGCTCGTCGCGGTGGCGCTCGACAAGGAGACCGAGGCCGGCAAGATCCTGGCGGCGGCGGGGGTGACGCCCAATTCGCTCAACGCAGCGATCAACGATCTCCGCAAGGGCCGCACCGCCGACACCGCCTCGGCCGAGAACCAGTACGACGCGCTCAAGAAATACGCCCGCGACCTCACCCAGGCGGCGCGCGACGGCAAGCTCGATCCGGTGATCGGCCGCGACGAGGAAATCCGCCGCACCATCCAGGTTCTGAGCCGGCGTACCAAGAACAATCCGGTGCTGATCGGCGAACCCGGCGTCGGCAAGACGGCAATCGTCGAGGGGCTGGCGCTGCGCATCCTCAACGGCGACGTGCCGGAGAGCCTGCAGGGCAAGAAGCTGATGGCGCTCGACATGGGCGCGCTGATCGCCGGCGCGAAATATCGCGGCGAGTTCGAGGAGCGGCTCAAGGGCGTCCTGAACGAGGTGCAGGCGGCCGAGGGCGGGATCGTCCTGTTCATCGACGAGATGCACACGCTGGTCGGCGCCGGCAAGGCGGACGGGGCGATGGACGCCTCCAACCTGCTCAAACCGGCGCTCGCCCGCGGCGAGCTGCACTGCGTCGGCGCGACCACGCTCGACGAATATCGCAAGCACGTCGAGAAGGACGCGGCGCTCGCCCGGCGGTTCCAGCCGGTGTTCGTGAACGAGCCGACGGTCGAGGACACGATCTCGATCCTGCGCGGCCTCAAGGAGAAGTACGAACTGCATCACGGGGTGCGCATCGCCGACTCGGCGATCGTCGCCGCCGCGACGCTGTCGAACCGCTACATCACCGACCGCTTCCTGCCCGACAAGGCGATCGATCTGGTCGACGAGGCCTCGGCGCGACTGCGCATGCAGGTCGACAGCAAGCCCGAGGAGCTCGACGAACTCGATCGCCGGGTGATCCAGCTCAAGATCGAGCGCGAGGCCTTGAAGAAGGAGACCGATCAGGCCTCCAAGGACCGGTTGGTGCGGCTCGAGAAGGAGCTTTCCGAGCTCGAGCAGGAATCCGCCGCGCTCACCTCGAAGTGGCAGTCCGAAAAGGACCAGATGGCGTCCGCGACCAAGCTCAAGGAGAGCCTCGATCAAGCGCGTCTGGAGCTCGAGCAGGCGCAGCGTTCCGGCCGGTTCGACCGGGCGGGCGAGCTCGCCTACGGCGTCATCCCCGGTCTCGAGGCCAAACTCAAGGAGATGGAAGCCAAGGGCGGCGACGGCGCCAAGGCGCAGGAATCGGTCACCGCCGACATGGTCGCGGCGGTGGTGTCGCGTTGGACCGGGGTGCCGGTCGACAAGATGCTCGAGGGCGAGAAGGAGAAGCTGCTCCGGATGGAGGACGAACTCGCGATGCGGGTCGTCGGCCAAGCCGAGGCGGTGCACGCCGTCTCCACCGCGGTGCGCCGGGCGCGCGCCGGCCTGCAGGATCCGAACCGGCCGATCGGCTCGTTCATGTTCCTCGGGCCGACCGGCGTCGGCAAGACCGAGCTCACCAAGGCCTTGGCGTCGTTCCTCTTCGACGACGACACCGCGATGGTGCGCATCGACATGTCCGAATACATGGAGAAGCATTCCGTCGCTCGTCTGATCGGCGCGCCTCCCGGCTACGTCGGCTACGAGGAGGGCGGCGCGCTGACCGAAGCGGTGCGGCGTCGGCCTTATCAGGTGGTGTTGTTCGACGAGGTCGAGAAGGCGCATTCGGACGTCTTCAACGTCCTGCTGCAGGTGCTCGACGACGGGCGGTTGACCGACGGCCAGGGCCGCACGGTCGACTTCCGCAACACGATCATCGTGCTCACCTCGAACATCGGGGCGGAGTTCCTGGTCGATCTCGGCGAGGGCGACGACGTCGACAAGGCGCGCGACAACGTGATGGCGATGGTCAGGGCGCACTTCCGGCCCGAGTTCCTGAACCGGCTCGACGACATCCTGCTGTTCCACCGGCTGAAGCGGGTGGACATGGGGCGGATCGTCGACATCCAGTTCGCGCGTCTCACCAAACTCGTCGCCGATCGGCGGATCGAGCTGGAGCTCGAGCCGTCGGCGCGGGAATGGCTCGCCGATCGCGGTTACGACCCGGCCTACGGGGCGCGGCCGCTGAAGCGGGTGATCCA
>JAAYVT010000451.1 GCA_012517025.1 Phyllobacteriaceae bacterium
CTGGCACCACCACTTCGGCAAGGTCGCCGCCGCCTGGGGCCTCGCCTTCGTGGTCCCCTTCGCGCTCGGCCACGGCCTCGCCCCGACGGGCGGGCAGGTGCTGCACACCGCGCTGCTCGAATACGTTCCCTTCGTCATCCTGTTGTGGTCGCTGTTCACCATCTCCGGCGGCATCCTGGTGACCGGCAACCTTCACGGAAGCCCGCGCCTCAACACCTCGATCCTCGCCGGCGGTACCGTGCTCGCCTCGCTGATCGGCACCACCGGCGCCTCGATGGTGCTGATCCGGCCACTGCTGCGCGCCAACGACGAGCGCCGTCACAACGTCCACGTGGTGATCTTCTTCATCTTCCTGGTTTCCAACATCGGCGGCTCGATGACGCCGCTCGGCGATCCGCCGCTGTTCCTCGGCTATTTGAAGGGCGTCGGCTTCTTCTGGACGGCCGAGCACATGGTGGAGGAGACCGCCTTCGCCGCCGGCATCCTGCTCGCCCTGTTCTTCGCGGTCGATCGTTGGCTCTACCACCGCGACGAGGCCTTCAAGGCGTTGTTCGACCCGACCCCGGTCACCCGCCGCATCGGCCTGCGCGGTCTGCCCAACATCGCCCTGCTCGGCGTCGTCGTTTTGGCGGTGCTGATGTCGGGGTCGTGGAAGCCGGGCATCTCCTTCACCGTCGGCGGCGTCGAGGTGGCGTTGCAGGACCTCGCCCGCGATCTGATCCTGGTCGCCGCCGGCCTCGCCTCGCTCGCCGTGACGAAGAAGGAGGTGCGTGAGGCCAACGAGTTCTCCTGGGGGCCGATCCTCGAGGTCGCCAAGCTCTTCGCCGGCATCTTCGTGACGATCATCCCGGTGATCGCCATGCTGCGCGCCGCCGAGCACGGCGCCTTCGCTCCCTTGGTGGCGCTGGTCAACCACGCCGACGGCAGCCCCAACAACGCGATGTATTTCTGGCTCTCCGGCATCCTGTCGTCGTTCCTCGACAATGCCCCGACCTATCTGGTGTTCTTCAACCTCGCCGGCGGCGACCCACAGCACCTGATGTTCGACATCCCGGCGACGCTGCTCGCCATCTCCTGCGGCGCGGTGTTCATGGGCGCCAACTCCTACATCGGCAACGCCCCGAACTTCATGGTCAAGGCGATCGCCGAAGAAGCGCACGTCAAGATGCCGAGCTTCTTCGGCTATCTGGTGTGGTCGTTCGGCATCCTGATCCCGCTGTTCGGCTTGGTCACCCTGGTCTTCTTCCACTGGTGAGGCGGATGAGCGAACCGAACGACCTCGACCTCGCTCTCTTCGCACCGCCGCCGACCCGGCCGGAGGAGACGCTGGCGGTGTCGCGCGGGGTGCGCCGTCATCTCGTCCGGCTCGGCTTCGCGGTGGTGGAGGAGCTGCCGCTCGCCTCCGGCCGCCGCGCCGACGTGATGGCACTCGCCGCCTCGGGCGAGATCTGGATCGTCGAGATCAAGTCGTCGGTGGAAGATTTTCGCGCCGACCACAAATGGCCGTTCTACCGGCTGCATTCGGATCGGCTGTTCTTCGCCACCTCGCCACGAGTGCCGCTCGACATCTTCCCCGAGGACTGCGGCCTGATCGTCGCCGACACCCACGACGGCGAGATCCTGCGTCACGCGCCGGAACACCGGCTCGCCGCCGCCACCCGCAAGGCGACGACGCTGCGCTTCGCCCGGGCCGCGGCCGCGCGTCTGCAAGGGCTGGTCGACCCACCGGTCGCCGGCAACGTGATCGTCCCGTGACGAGATCGCCGTCTCAGCGCGGCGCGCGCTTGGCGAGGATGCGCTGCAGGGTACGGCGGTGCATGTTGAGCCGCCGCGCCGTCTCCGACACGTTGCGCTCACACAGCTCGTAGACCCGCTGGATGTGCTCCCAGCGCACCCGGTCGGCCGACATCGGGTTCTCCGGCGGCTCGGCGCGCTCGTCGCCGGTGCGCAGGAGCGCCCGCATCACCTCGTCGGCATCGGCCGGCTTGGAGAGATAGTCGGCCGCGCCGAGCTTCACCGCGGTGACGGCGGTGGCGATGTTGCCGTAGCCGGTCAGCACGATGGTGCGTGCCTCCGGCCGCCGTTCGCGCAGGTGCTCGACCACGTCGAGACCGTTGCCGTCGGCCAGACGCATGTCCACGACCGCGTAGGCCGGCGGGATTGCGTCGACCATCGCCTTGCCCTCGCCGACGGAGGAGGCGGTCTGGACGTCGAAGCCCCGCAACTCCATGGCACGAGCGAGACGCTGGAGGAACGGCTTGTCGTCGTCGACGATGAGGAGGCTCTTCTCGGCATCGGCGGCGAGAGCCGGCGACAGGTCCGTCATGGTCTTCATCCGTTCTTGCTTGTCGGTCGGAAGCGGTCAGCGCTCGACCGAGGCCCGAAGTCTATGGCGAGAAGCCTTATTCTTCAATCCCATGGCTCGCCTTGTCGCACGAAGGTGCAAGATCGGCGCACATTTGGGGCCCTCAGACGCCGATTTCTTCGCCGTGGAAGTTCGACGAACCGACCGGTTCGTCCGGGAGTTGCCAAAGGCTGCGCGGCCACTGGATGCGAATGACGGCGCCGTGTTCGGGAAACCGCTTGTTCTCGCAGGTGACGCGCGCGCCCGATCGCATCAGGAAAGTCTGGGCGATGAAGAAGCCGAGGCCGAGCCCGCCGCCGGTGTCGTCGCGCGCCTCGCCCTCCGCCGGCGGCAGCGGTTCGCGAGTGGTCACCCAGGGTTCGCCGAGCCGCTCCAGCACCCCGGAGGAGAAACCCGGCCCGTCGTCGGCGACGCCGAGCGACACCTCGCGCTCGTCCCAGTCGAGGGTCAGCACCACGCGGCTCTCGGCGAAGTCGACGGCGTTCTCGACGATGTTGCCGAGGCCGTAGAGGATCGCCGGGTTGCGTCGCCCGACCGGTTCCGGGCCGGTGCCGTGGCGACGCACCTCGAGCTCGGTGCCGAGATCGCGGAACGGCTCGATCACCTCCTCGATCAGCCCGTCGAGCGACTGGCGGGCGAAGAAGGCGTCCGGGTCCTCGCCCATCGACGACAGTTTGCGCAGGATGTCGCGACACCGCTCCGTCTGGCTGCGCAGCAGCGCCACGTCCTCGGCGAGCGGCGAGCCGGCGGGCAGTTCGCGTTCCATCTCGCGCGCCACCACCGTGATGGTGCCGAGCGGCGTGCCGAGCTCGTGCGCCGCCGCCGCGGCGAGCCCGTCGAGGGCGACGAGGTGGCGCTCCCGCTGCAGCACCAGTTCGGTCGCCGCCAGCGCCTCGGCCAGCCGCCGGCTCTCGTCGGCGACGCGGAAGGCGTAGAGCGCCGAGAACGACAGGGTCAGGATCAGCGCCAGCCAGATGCCGACGACGTAGAGCACCGGCAGCGACGGCGGCGTCGCGTCGGCCGCCCACGGCAGCGGCGCGTGCCAAGCGGCGAGCATCGTCACCACCACCGCCACCACGACGCCGAGCAGGGCGGTGGAGCGCGGCGGCAGCGAAGCGGAGGAGACCAGCACCGGCGCCAGCAGCAGGCAGGCGAACGGGTTCTCCAGTCCGCCGGTCAGCCACAGGAGGCCGGTCAGCTGCAGCACGTCCCAGCCGAGCAGCAGCGTCGCATGGATGCCGTCGAGCCGGTGGATGGTCGAGAACTTCAGCCTGAGCAGGATGTTGAGCGCGGCGGAAGCGCCGATCAGGGCGAACGAGGCGGTGATCGGCAGATGGAAGCCGAGACCGAAGCGGACGAACAACACCGCCGCCGCCTGTCCGGCCACCGCCAACCAGCGCAGGCGGACCAAGGTGTCGAGCTTCATCGAGCGGATCGAGCCGTCGCCGAAATCCGCCAACACGCCCAGCATGACCGTTCCCTTCCCGACGCGGCTTCGTTTTGCACTCGTCCGAGAGAGCCTATACGATCGACGACCTCCGCGAAAAGCGCCTCACCGAACGGATTTCCCGCACCATGGTCGAGTTTTCGCGCCCTTCCCCCGGCGCCGCCGCCGCGCTCCGGGTCCGGGGCCTCGTCAAGACCTTCGGGTCGGTCCGCGCCGTCGACGGTCTCGACCTCGATCTCGACCTCGGCCACACCCTCGGCCTGCTCGGCGGCAACGGCGCCGGCAAGACCACCACCATCGGCATGATCATGGGGCTGGTGCGCCCCGACGCCGGCACCGTCGTCATCCTCGGCCGCGATCCCGAAAAGGAGCGCTCCGCCCTGCTCGCCGAGATGAACTTCGAGAGCCCTTACGTCGACATGCCGCATCGCCTGACGGTGCGCCAGAATCTGACCGTCTTCGCCAAGCTCTACGCCGTCGCCGACGCGAAAGCGCGGATCGCCGAGCTCGCCCGCGACTTCGCCCTCGAGCCCTTCCTCGATCGCCGCGCCGGCGCTCTCTCCGCCGGTCAGAAGACCCGGGTGGCGCTCGCCAAGGCGCTGCTCAACCGGCCCCGCCTGCTGCTCCTCGACGAGCCCACCGCCTCGCTCGATCCCGACACCGCCGACTGGGTGCGCTCGCGTCTCGAGGCCTATCGCGCCGAGACCGGCGCCGCCCTGCTCCTCGCCTCGCACAACATGGCCGAGGTCGAACGGCTGTGCGACGACGTCGTCATCCTCTCGTCCGGCCGGGTGGCGGCGGCCGGCACCCCGGCGGACTTGAAGGCGCGATTCGGGCGAGCGACGCTGGAGGAGGTCTTCCTCGACGTGGCGCGCGGCCGCGGCACCGCCGCCGAACGCGCCGGCACGGAGGAACGGGCATGATCGCGACGCGACGGTCGACCGACGGATTCTCCTTCGCCCGCGTCGGCGCGATGGTGCTGCGCTACTGGTATCTGCTCGCCAACTCCTGGCCGCGGGTGATCGAACTGATCTACTGGCCGACCGTCAACCTGATGACCTGGGGCTTCGTGCAGTCCTTCGTCTCGGCCAAGTCGAGCTATTTCTCCGGCGCCGCCTGCCTGTTCGTCGCCGCGCTGCTGCTGTGGGACGTGCTGTTGCGCAGCCAACAGGGCTTCGCCTTCGCCTTTCTCGAGGAGATGTGGTCGCGCAACCTCGGCAATCTGCTGATGAGCCCGCTGAAGCCCTCCGAGTTCGTCGTCTCGCTGATGGCGATCAGCCTGATCCGCCTCGCCATCGGCCTCGTCCCGGTGACGTTGATCGCGGTGCCGCTGTTCGGCTTCAACATCTGGGGTCTCGGCCTGGCGTTGGTCGCCTTCTTCGCCAACCTGATCGCCACCGGCTGGGCGATCGGCTTCCTGATCATCGGCCTCCTGCTGCGCCACGGCCTCGGCGCCGAGGCGCTGTCGTGGTCGCTGATGTTCGTGCTGCTGCCGCTCGCCTGCGTCTATTATCCGGTGGCGACGCTGCCGGTGTGGCTGCAGCCGCTCGCCTGGGCGCTGCCGCCGACCCACGTCTTCGAGGGCATGCGGGCGGTGATGATCGACCACGTCTTCCGCTTCGATCGGCTCGCCTCGGCGATCGTGCTCAACGCGGTCTGGCTCGCCGTCGGCATCGGCGCCTTCCACGTCCTGTTGGCGGCGGCGCGGCGGGCCGGATCGCTCGTCCAGCAGGGCGAGTGATGCGGTAATTTCGACGATCTACGACCAATTGCGGACCCCACTCCCCCTGGAGTCGCCATCGTTTGACCGGAATAGTAATCGATTGAAACAGTTCGAACGCAGTCCGGTCGTACGAAGACCGGCGACGACCGGAAGGACGCGAGGGGCCATGTTCTACCAGCTCTACGAGTTGAACCACGCCGCGCTGCGGCCGATGCGCATGGCCGCCGAGATGGGCCGTTGGGCGTTGCGCAGCCCGTTCAATCCGCTCGCCGGCACCACCGTCGGCCGCTCGCTCGCCGCCGGCTTCGAGGTCTTCGAGCGCACCACCCGCCGCTACGGCAAGCCGGAGTTCGAGCTGCCGACCACCGTCGTCGACGGCGTCGAGGTGGCGGTGAACGAGGAGATCGTCTGGCGCAAGCCGTTCTGCGGCCTGCTGCACTTCGCCCGCGATCTGCCCGCCGACCGCCCGGCCGATCCCAAGGTGCTGATCGTCGCGCCGATGTCGGGCCACTACGCCACCCTGTTGCGCGGCACCGTCGAGGCGATGCTGCCGGCGCACGAGGTCTACATCACCGATTGGGTCGACGCCCGCACCGTCCCGCTGACCGAGGGCAGCTTCGACCTCGACGACTACGTCGACTACGTGATCGAGATGATCCGCCACCTCGGCGAGGGGGTGAACATCGTCGCCGTCTGCCAGCCCTCGGTGCCGGTGCTCGCCGCCGTGTCGGTGATGTCGGAGGACGGCGATCCGCTGGTGCCGGCGACGATGACGCTGATGGGCGGGCCGATCGACACCCGCATCTCGCCGACCGCCGTCAACAAGGTCGCCCACGACAAGGGCCTCGCCTGGTTCGAGCGCAACGTGATCATGCGGGTGCCGTTCCCGCACGCCGGCGCCTTCCGCGAGGTCTATCCGGGCTTCCTGCAGCTCGGCGGCTTCATGTCGATGAACCTCGATCGCCACGTCTCCGCCCACAAGGAGTTCTTCGTCCACCTGGTCGAGGGCGACGGCGATTCGGCGGAGAAGCATCGCGACTTCTACGACGAGTATCTCGCCGTGATGGATCTCACCAAGGAGTTCTATCTCCAGACCATCCGCACGGTGTTCCTCGATCACGACTTGCCGGAGGGCAAGATGATGCATCGCGGCCGGCTGGTGAAGCCGTCGGCGATCCGCGACACCGCGCTCTTCACCGTCGAGGGCGAGCTCGACGACATCACCGGCATGGGGCAGACCCAGGCGGCGCATCGGCTGTGCTCCGGCCTCGCGGCGGAGCAGCAGCTCGATTACGTCCAGCCGGGCGTCGGCCACTACGGCGTCTTCAACGGCTCCAGGTTCCGCGCCAACATCCAGCCGCGCATCGCCGCGTTCATCCGCCGCCACGCCCGCGGCGCGGTCGCCGTCCCGGCCGCCCCCCCGCGTCCGCGCCGCAAGCCGGTCGCCGAGGCCTGAGGTTCGAGCGCTCGCGTCGGTGGTGCGGCCCTTGAACCGCGCCTCGACGGGGGCCATCTCCCTCCCGGGGGCGGAGGTCGCGATCGACGTCGATCGCGGTCGGTCCGCCGCCGTTCGAGGAGGGGAACTCCATGCATTGCCGTAGCGTGGCTCGTACCGGATTCAATCCTGCGTCGATCGCCCTGATGGTGATCGGCTTCATGATCGCTTGGCCGCTCGGCCTCGCCGTGTTGGCCTGGATCCTGTGGGCCGATCGGTTCGGTTGGCGCGGTCGCCTCGCCTCCTTCGCCGACGGCCTGCGCGACGGCATCAGCCGGTCGAACTTCGGCGCCGGCCGTGCCGGCTTCGGTTTCGCGACCGGCAACGCCGCCTTCGACGCCTATCGGGCGAGCGAACTCGAGCGGCTGGAGGCCGAGCGCCGCCGCCTCGACGAGGAGCGCGCCGAGTTCGAGGCCTACATGGCGCATCTGCGCCGCGCCCGCGACCAGGAGGAGTTCGACCGCTTCAAGGCCGAACGCGCCCGCCGTCGCGGTGGCCCGACGGTCTGAGACCGCCGCACCGAAGGCGGTGAACGTCGCCGCGCGGTCCGCTCGCCGGTCCGCGCGGCGTGTCGTTTTCGCGAGCGCGGCGGCGCGTCGACGCTCGACGCCTCGCTTGCATTCTCCTCTCGCCGGGTTCATGCCGGTGGTCGGCCGGGACGCGTCGAGGATCGACGCGCCGGCGCCTCTCTTCGGAGCCGTCGCATGTCGAGCCGTCTCTTCGCCGGAGCCCGCATCACCCTGCCCCTGGTGCTCCTCGCCGGGCTGGGTCTCGTCTTCGCTTGGCCGATCGGCCTCGCCGTCGTCGCCTACGCCCTGTGGGGCGAGCGATTCGGCTGGCGCCCACGCGTCGAGGCTTTCCTCACCGGCTTCGGACGCGGCCTGAGCGAGGGCTCGTGTCGCTGCGGTCCGACCGTCTTCTTCTTCGAGCCGGGACGCGAGGGCTGCGACGTCGCCGAGGCCCGGCGCC
>JAAYVT010000452.1 GCA_012517025.1 Phyllobacteriaceae bacterium
ACGACCGGGCCGGCGACCGCCCACGGCGGGGCGGGCAACGGCGGCGGCGCGCCGACGATCTCTTCCTCCGGCTTGGGCTGGACCTTCGGCTCTTCCGGCGCCACCGCGATCGGCGCCTCGCCGCGCTTCAGCTTGAGGATGCCGGTCTCGACGAAGAAGGCGAGCTTGCGCCGGCCGGCGCGGGTGAACAGGATGCCGTCGTTCATGCGCAGGCGCTTGACCTGACCGTCGACGTCGGGACCCATCTGGGTGTAGTGCCCCTCCTCGTCGGTGAAGGCGGCCCAGACGTCGACGAAGGTGCCGCCGGCGGCTTCGACGCGCGGACGGGCGAGGTCGTTCAGCGACGACAGGAAGGCGGAAAAGGCGGCGCGCCGGGTCGGGCCGAGATCGGCGTCGGCGGTCGGCGGCAGGCCGACCCACCAGAACGGCTTGCCGGAGGCCTTCAGCGCGGCGACGTAGCGGTCGATGTGCTCGCCGTAGACGCGGTTCCAGTCCTCGCTGCCGGGCTCGAGCGGCTTGCCGCCGGGTGGGGTGATGGTCTGCCAGTCGTTGATGCCGATCATGGTGACGACGAAGTCGGGCTCGGCTTCGGCGAGGATCTTCGGCGCTTGGGCGATCCAGTCGGCGTCGCCGTCACGGACGAGACCGGTGGTGTTCTTCACCTTGGTGCGGACCTCGAGCGAGGGCTCCTCGGCGAAGGCCATCTCCAAGCCGCCGGCGAGGCCGGCCGCCTCGATGTCGCCGAGCACCAGCACGGTCTGGGCGTCGGGGTTCTTCGGGGTCTCGACGATGCGCGGCTGATCGGGCGGGCGGGTCGGCCGCTTGGGCGCCTGGGCATTCGGCTGGTCGGTCGGGATCCGCTCGATCTGGACCGGCGCCTGTCGCCGGCCGCCGCCGAACAACATGTTGAAGAAGCCGGTGACCGGATCGGTGGCCCAGGCCGGCGTCGCGGCGACGGGAGCGGCGACCAGAACCGCGATCACGCAGACGAAGATCGCGTGGGCGAACGCCGACCTCGGTCGACACATGGCTTCCTCGACGGAGTGCCGCATGCGGCGGCCGCGCGCGTCGCGACGGCGACGCCGCACCATCTTATCCGCCGCGCAGGCGCTCGAGAACCTTGTCGGAGGGATAGCCGTCGGCCGGACGCATGCCGACCGAGCGCTGCCAGGCCTGGAGCGCCTGTTGCGTCTTCTCGCCGACCCGGCCGTCGGCGCCGCCGGTGTCGAAGCCGAGGGCGGTCAGGCGCTGCTGCAGCTCCTGCGCTTCGGGCAGCGACAGCGGCTTTTCGTCGACCGGCCAGGGTCGAACGAAGACGCCGCCGCCGCGGATCTTGTCGGCGAGATGGCAGATCGCCAGGGCGTATTTCGAGGACGGATTGTAGGAGCGCACCGCCCAGAAGTTCTGCAGGAGGGCGAAGGCGGGGCCGTTGGAGCCGGCCGGCAACCAGATGCGGGCGACCGAATCGGGATCGGGGAAGGGCTGACCGTCGGCGCGCCGGACGCCGCGGGCGATCCATTGACCGACGGTCCGGCGGGTCTTGGCGTCGGCGTCGCCCCAGTCGAAGGCGGGGTCGAAGCTCACCTCGTAACCCCAGGCCTCGCCGCGCCGCCAGTGGCCGCGCTCGACGAGATAGCGGGCGGTGCCGGCGAGCGCGTCGTCGGGCTTGCCGAAGGGGTTGATGCGGCCGTCGCCGTCGAAGTCGACGCCCATGGCGAGCCAGACCTCGGGCATCCACTGGGTGTGGCCCATGGCGCCGGCCCAGGAGCCGATCATCTCGGAGGGCTGGGCCCAACCGCGATCGACGATCACCAGGGCGTTGAGGAGCTCGGCCTCCCAATAGGCGCGGCGGCGCGGCTCGCCGAAGGCGAGGGCGGCGAGGCAGGGGACCACCGGACGATTGTATTTCGGGGTGACGACGAGGTCGCCGAACGAGGTCTCGAGGCCCCACAGGGCGCACAGCACGTAACGGTCGACGCCATAACGCTCCTCGATGCGGTCCCACAAAGGGGCGTATTCTTGGATGCGCTTCTTGCCGGTCGCCACGTTGTAGTCGCCGGCGCGCTTGTCGACGTAGCGCCAGATCGGCTGCTGGACCTCGGGCTGCGACTTGTCGAACTCGTAGACGGCGGTGTCGGGGACGACGTCGCCCATCACCCGGTCGTAGGTGTCGGCGGAGACGCCACGGGCGAGCGCGCGGGGCCGGAAGGTCGCCACCCAGGCGCGGAATTCGGGCGAGGCGACCGGCTTTTCCTGAGCGGCGGCGAGCGATCCGCCGAGCGGATTGGAGGCGCAGGCGCCGAGGCCGGAGGCGGCGAGACCGACGAGCAGGGCGCGACGGGTCGGCGCGAGGGCGCCGCGGAGGGCGGCGGCTGTCGGGTCGTTCGAACGCGAGGTCGGCATGAGGGAGCTCCCGGCGAGACGGCGTGGGACGGAAGACGCGGCACCGGCTTCGATCATGGTTAATCCGAGCTTAATTTCGTCTTAACGCGTCGGTGGTGATGTTCCGCTCTTGCACGAAAGGGCCTCCGCCGCGTAACGAAATCGCCACATCGCCGGTCGAAGAAGACGGCGATCGTCGCGACGGCGGACCTCGGCCCGCCGGCCCGACGCGAGGTCGGACAGGCGTGGCGCGAGGGCCCGGATCGGGCCGTCTCGGAAAGCAGGAAAGCGCTCGAAATGAAGAAGATTCGCAAGGCCGTCTTCCCGGTCGCGGGGCTCGGAACCCGCTTTCTGCCGGCCACCAAGGCGATGCCGAAGGAGATGCTGACGGTCGTCGACAAGCCGGTGATCCAGTACATCGTCGACGAGGCGCGCGAGGCCGGGATCGAGCACTTCATCTTCGTCACCGGCCGCAACAAGGGCGTGATCGAGGACCATTTCGACCTCGCCTACGAGCTCGAGGCGACGCTGCGGTCGCGTGGCAAGAAGGCCGAACTCGCCATTCTCGACGCCCAGCGTCCGCCGCCGGGCACGACCTCCTTCACCCGTCAGCAGGAGCCGCTCGGGCTCGGCCACGCGGTGTGGTGCGCGCGCGATCTGGTCGGCGAGGAGCCCTTCGCGGTGATGCTGCCCGACATGATCATGAAGGGGCGCACCAAGAGCTGCCTCGCGCAGATGGCCGAGGTCTATGCGCAGACCGGCGGCAACGTGATCGCGGTCGAGCAGTGCGCGCCCGAACTCGCGCATCAATACGGCATCGTCGGCGTCGGCGAGGCCAAGAGCGACGCGTTCCGCATCACCTCGATGGTCGAGAAGCCGCCGAAGGGCACCGCGCCCTCCAACTTCTTCATCAACGGCCGCTACATCCTGCAGCCCCGGATCTTCGAACTGCTGGAGACACAGGAGCGCGGCGCCGGCAACGAGATCCAGCTGACCGATTCGATGCGTTCGCTGATGGACGAGCAGGACTTTTGGGGCGTCGAGTTCGACGGCAAGACCTACGACTGCGGCGCCAAGGTCGGCTTCCTCGCCGCCAACGTCGCTTACGGCCTGGAGCGGACCGAGCTCACCGCCGACTTCAAGGCGGAAATCGAGGCGATCCTCAAGGCGCTGTGACGACGGTTCGCACGAACGACGACACGGCCGGTCCCGCATGGGCCGGCCGTTGGCGTTTCGGGGCTCAGCGTTGGATGCGCATGCCGGTGGTGAGGGTGCCGACGTCGTAGGCAGCGGCGTTCGAGGCGGTGACGTGGTCCCACCTGGCGCGGACGAAGGTCTGGAAGGTGCGATCGAACTTCCAGGTCAGGCCGCCGGACAGCGAGGCGGTGCGCTCGTCGACGTCGATGCCGTAATAGTGCTTGTCGTCGTAGGCGGTGCCGACGGTGGCGGTCAGCTCGCGGCGCAGCGCCCAGTCGAGGTCGACGGCGAGGGTGCGGGTCAGGGCGCCGGGCGATCCGGCGTTGGTGGTCGCCTCGAAGGCGCTCTTCAGCTTGGTGCGGACCACGATCAGACGGGTCGGCGACCACATCAGATTGCCGTCGACGAGCCAGCCCGACATCGCCGACAGGGTCGCGTCGCGCGGCTTTTCCCAGCCCCAGCCGGTGGAGATCTCGCCGCGCAGCACCGGACCGGCGTCGGCGGCGATGCCGACGCGCACCGCCCCGCCCTCGCCGTCGCGGCGGGCGCCGTAAACGATCTCCTCGTCGTAGCGGCGCAGGGCGCCCTCGACCTCGACGAAGGGGGCGAGGGAGTGGGTGGGGCCGAGGGTGGCGCGCAGGGTCGTCGACCAACGATCGTTGTTCTGCGACGCCGGGTCGGTGGCGCCGGCGGCGAGGTCGCCGTTGGCGAAATATTCGTTGCGCTCGAAGGCGCCGCGCAGCGCGACGCCGAGCAGACCGACGTCGCGGGCGAGGCCGAGCGACAGCGCGGTGGTCTGGCGGTCGGTGCCGACGCCGGAGGTCGAGGCTTCGTTGGCGGAGGTCGATTCGCGTTGGCGCGACCAATCGGCGCCGAGGTCGGCGCGGGTCTCGTCGCCGAGGTCGAGGCGACCGCGCAGCGAGGCCTCGCCGCGGTTCTGGGTCTGGTCGGAGGCGTTCGGATAGACGAAGCGGCCGCCGCGCAGGGTGAGCTCCAGGGAATGCCGCGACCAGTCGGAGCGGCCGATCAACTCGGGCTGGATCGCGATCACGGTCGAGGCGCGGCCGCCGGCGGAGGAATCGACGTTGGATTTGCGGCCGACCGAGGTTTCGATCGCCGGATACCAAGTCATGCCGCCGGTGCGCAGGCCGAGCGGGGCATAGGCGTCGTCCTCCTTCTCGGCCT
>JAAYVT010000453.1 GCA_012517025.1 Phyllobacteriaceae bacterium
CGAAATTCGGCTCGACGACGGCGCGCGGCGCGGCGGGCGCACCGGCGGCGGTGGCGGTCGCGCTCATCGGCGGCCCTCCTCTGGCGTTCTCGTCTCGACGGCGATCACTTCTCGCCGGTGCGGGTGTCGATCTCGGCCTCGACCGAAAGACCGGCCCGGAGCGCGCCCTCGCGGGCGACCTCGGCCGGCACGGCGATGCGGACCGGCAGGCGCTGGACGATCTTGGTGAAGTTGCCGGTGGCGTTCTCCGGCGGCAGCAGCGAGAACTGCGCCCCGGTCGCCGGCGACAGGCCGACGACGCGGCCCTCGATGCGCCGACCCGGCAGGCCGTCGACGGTCACGAAGGCACGGGCGCCGGGGCGGATCTCGCCGACCTGCGTCTCCTTGTAGTTCGCCTCGACGTAGACCTCGTCGAGCGGCACCAACGCCAGCAGACGAGTGCCAGGGGCGACGTACATGCCGACTTGCACCGCCTTGTTGCCGACGACGCCGTCGAAGGGCGCGCGCACCTCCGTGAAAGAAAGATCGCGGCGGGCCTTGTCGAGGGCGACGGCGAGTTCGTCGCGCTGGGCGGCGGCCTCGCGGCGCTGGCCCTCGACCACGGTCAGACCGGCACGAGCGGCGACCACGCCGGCCTCGGCGACGTCGACACCGGCGGCGGTGCGGTCGCGGGCGGCGCGGGCGGTGTCGAGCGCCTGCTGGGTGCCGGCCGGGGTCTTGACCAGGGCCTGGGCGCGGGCGAAATCGGCCTCGGTGCGGGCGACGTCGGCGCGGGCGCTGGCGAGCGTCGCCTCGGCCTGGGTGATCGCCGCCCGGCCGGCGACGATCTGGGCGTCGATGCGGGCGAGGGTTGCGTCCTGGGTGGCGAGCTTGCTCTCGGCCGCCTTCACCGCCAACTCGCCGTCGCCGGGATCGACCACGGCGAGGACGTCGCCGCGCTTCACCCGCTGCAGATCGGCGACCCGCACCTCGGTGACGAAGCCGGAGGTGCGCGGGGCGATGGTCACCGTCTCGGCCTTCACGTAGGCGTCGTCGGTCGAGACCATGAAGCGGCCGACGGTGAACCAGTCCCAGCCCTTCCAGCCGGCGAAGCCGAGCGCCGACAGCGCCACGGCGGCGAGCACGAGACGCTTGCGACCGGCGCCGCGACGGGCCGGCGGCGGTGCGGAGAGCTCCGCGGCCGCGGCGGGGGCGACGGTCTGGGGCGGCGGGACGTGCGGCGTGCCGCCGGTGCCGGGGGTGGTTTCGCTGCGGGCCATGTCGTCTCTCGTCGATCGTGTCGTGGGGAACCGGGGGCGTCCGTCTCCCTTTCCCTCGGGTCGCGGGGCCCGGTGGGCGCTCGCGCGGCTCGGTCGTGAAGGGAACGGGATCGAACCGAACGGTTCGGTCATTGCGATTGACATAGCGCGACGGCGCGCCTAGATCAAGATCGAACCGAACGGTTCGGTCAACCTCTCGTGAAGATGCCCCCGCCCCTCCGCCGACGCAAGTCCGGACCGGGGCGAAACGGCGCGGTGGAACGTCGTGCGTTCGCCGCGAGACGGGGTCGAATCGCGATAGGATGGAATCCGATGCGTCAGACCGTCTCGGAGAGACAGAGCATGAGCGACCCCATCACCCTGCCCGCGATCGAGGCGGGGGCGCCGCATCCGGGGCATTCCGACGAGAAGGCCAAGCAGATCCTCGACGGGGCGCGGGAGATCTTCCTGCGCGAGGGCTTCGACGGCGCCTCGATGAACGACATCGCGCGGGCCGCCGGGGTCTCCAAGGGCACGCTCTACGTCTATTTTCAATCGAAGGACCAGCTCTTCGCGGAGTTGATCCGCCACGACAAACGGCAGCAGGCCGAGCGGATGTGCCTGTGGCTCGACGGCGAGATCGAGGGCGACGCCCGCGAGGTGCTCACCGAGCTCGCGCGGCGCCTGCTCACCAAACTGACCGATCCCTACAACGTCGCCCAGGTGCGCACCGTGATGGCGGTGGCGCCGAAGTTCCCCGAGATCGGCCGCACCTTCTGGGAGACCGGCCCGGAGTACGGCACGCGGCGCCTCGCCGCCATCCTCGATCGTCTGGTCGCGCGCGGCGAACTGGCGATCGCCGACACCCGCGTCGCCGCCACGCTGTTCCTGCAGATGTGCCAGGGCGACGTCTTCCGCAAGCTGATGTTCTGCGTCGTCGACACGGCCGATGCGGCGGAGATCGAGGCGGCGGTGGAAACCGCGGTCGAGGTGTTCTCGACCGCCTTCGCGCCGCGCGGCTGACGCCGTCGCCGCACCGAACGTCCGTCCCGAACGCGAAAGAGGCGCCCGATCGCTCGGGCGCCTCCGGTTTCCCGGCTCAGGGGAGCGGACCGTCGGCGCGAAGGGGCGACCTCTCGCGTCGACGGCGGCCGGGGGAACGTCTCAGGCCTCGACGACCTTCGACTTCAGGACGCGCAGCATGATCGCGGAGACCACGGTGCCGACGATCATGGCGACGACGTAGCCGCCGAGATGGGTGACGGCATTCGGGATCGGCAGGACGAAGATGCCGCCGTGCGGGACCTTCAGCTCGGCGCCGACGCCCATCGAGATCATGCCGGCGAGCGCGGAACCGACCATCAGCGACGGGATCACGCGCAGCGGATCCTTGGCGGCGAAGGGGATGGCGCCCTCGGTGATGAAGGAGATGCCGAGGAAGAAGGCGGCGTTGCCGGCTTCGCGTTCGTCGGCGGTGAAGCGGTCGGCGAACAGCTTGGTGGCGAGCGACAGGGCGAGCGGCGGGGTCATGCCGGCGACCATGGCGGCGGCCATCGGACCGTAGACGGCGTTGTCGGCGGAGGCGATCAGGCCGGTGGCGAAGGTGTAGGCCGCCTTGTTGACCGGCCCGCCCATGTCGAAGGCCATCATCGCGCCGATGATCGCGCCGAGGACGATCGCGTTGGCGGTCTGCATGCCCTTGAGCCAGGAGGTCAGCGCGGCGAGCGCCGAGGCGACCGGTTCGCCGATCACGTAGATCATCATCAGACCGACGATGGTCGACCCCAGCAGCGGCAGGATCAGGACGGGCTTCAGACCGTCGAGATTGCGGCCGAGCTTGATGTTGTCGTTCAGGAACTTGACGACGTAACCGGCCATGAAGCCGGCGACGATGCCGCCGAGGAAGCCGGCGCCGATGGTGCCTGCGAGCATGCCGCCCACCGCACCGGGAGTGATGCCGGGCCGGTCGGCGATCGAATAGGCGATGAAGCCGGCGAGGATCGGCACCATCAGGGCGAAGCTCGCCTTGGCGCCGATGGTGAACAGCGCCTGGCCCAGCGTGCCGGCGTATTCGGGCTTGTAGACATAGATGCCGCCGAGCGCGAAGGCGATGGCGATCAACAGACCGCCGGCCACCACGAAGGGCAGCATGTAGGAGACGCCGGTCATCAGATGCTTGTAGACGCCGGTGCGCTCGGAGGAGCGCGCCGCCTTTTCGGCCGCGACCTGGCCGGCGAGATCGGCGGAGACCGCCGACTTCTGCACCTTCGCTTCGGCGAAGGCGCGGGCGATCAGGCTCTTGCCGTCGTCGATCGCCGCCTTGGTGCCGGAAAGGAAGATCGCCTTGCCGGCGAAGCGGGAGAGGTCGACGTTGGTGTCGGCGGCGATGACGACCAGATCGGCGGCGGCGATCTCGGCCGCCGTCAGGGTGTTCTGGGCGCCGACCGAGCCTTGCGTCTCGACCCGTACCGAATGGCCGAGCGCCTTGGCGGCGCCCTCGATGCCCTCGGCCGCCATGAAGGTGTGGGCGATGCCGGTCGGGCAGGAGGTGATCGCGACGATCTTCTTGCCCGCGGCCGGAGCGGCGGCGAGGAGGCCGGAGAGCGCCTTCGCCGGATCGGCGAGGGCGGCGTCGAGAGCGACCGACACCGTCTTCTTGCCGGCGAAGCGTTCGACCGCCGCGTCCCCCTCACCGAC
>JAAYVT010000454.1 GCA_012517025.1 Phyllobacteriaceae bacterium
CATGAACAGGTTGATGAAGTCGAGGTAGAGGGTCAGCGCGCCCATCACCGCCGAGCGGCCGATGGTGGCCTCGTCGGCGCCGGACAGACCGTAGACGTACTGCTCCTTGAGCTTCTGGGTGTCGAAGGCGGTGAGGCCCGCGAACACCAGCACGCCGATCACCGAGATCGCGAACTGCAGCGCCGTCGAGGCGAGGAAGATGTTCACCAGGCTGGCGATGATGATGCCGATCAGGCCCATCATCAGGAACGAACCCATGCCGGTCAGCGAGCGCTGCGTGGTGTAGCCGTAGAGCGACAGACCACCGAAGGCCGCGGCCGAGATGAAGAACACCCGGGCGATCGAGTCGTGCGTGTAGACGAGGAAGATCGTCGACAGCGACGCGCCGACCAGCGCGGCATAGAGGAAGAACACGCCCTGCGCCGTGGTCGGCTGCATCCGGTCGATGCGGAAGCCGAGCAGGAAGACGAGCGCCAGCGGCGCGAACATCACCACGTACTTCAGCGGGCTGATGAACATCATCCGGCCGAACTCGGTCAGGGCGATGCCGCCACGGACCGCCGCCACCGCGTCGGGAGCGCCGACCGTGGTCACCGCCATGTTGTAGACGACCAGCGCGATCAGGCCGGTCACGGCGACGCCGATGGCCATGAAGTTGTAGATCGAGATCATGTAGGCGCGCAGGCCCCGATCGATCTCCCGGGCGTCGGCACGCGCCACGGTCGAACCGAAGCGGGCATAGCCGTTGTCGAAGTTCGACATCGATACTCATCCTTTCGTTGCGACCCGTTCGCAAGTCGGGGTCCCAGTCTCTCCAATATGGGTCCGCCTCATGGCACCCGCAAGGCGGCCTCCGCCGGCGGCGAGGGGATTCGAAGGCGATTTCACCCCGGGAAGATTAATTCTTCTCCATGATCACGGTCTCAGCCGGTGGCGCGCAGGATCTCGCTCGGCCGGGCGACGAGGGCGGCGCGGGTGGTCGCCAGCCCCAATCCGACGGTGACGACGAGCACCCCGGCGACGGTGGCGACGAGCGGGCCCCAGGAGACCGCGAAAGGCAGATGCATGTACTCGGTCAGCACCCAGCGCGCCGCGAGAGTGCCGGCGAGACCGGCGAAGAGCGCCCCGATCAGGCCGAGCAGGGCGAATTCCAGCGCCAGGGCGGCGATCAGACGGCGGCGGGTGGCGCCGAGCGCGATCAGGATCGCGGCGTTGCGCACCCGCGCCTCGCCGTGCGCGCCGAGGCTGGCGGCGAGCACCAGCGTGGCGGCGGCGACGGCGAAGCCGGCGATCACCGAGACGCCGGCGGCGGAGCGGCGCACCAGCGCGTCGGCCTGGGCGAGGGCGTCCTTGACGCGGACGGCGGTGACCACCGGGAAGCGCTCGACCACGGCGCGCAACAGCGCGCTCTCGCGGGCGGCGTCGCCGCCGTCGGGCCATGCCACCGTCGCCAGCCGGGTCACCGGGGCGCCGCGGAAGGCGTCGGGCGAGAACACCATGAAGAAGTTGATCGCCAGCCGATCCCATTCGATGCGGCGGAGGTTGGCGATCTTCGCCTCGATCTCGCGGCCGAGCACGTTGACGCGGACGGTGTCGCCGATCACGAGACCGAGCCCCTCGGCGGTGCGGGCATCGAAGGAGACGAGCGGCGGTCCGGCGTGATCGGCGGGCCACCAGACGCCGGCGACCACGGTCGAATTCGGCGGCGGGGTGGCGGAGAAGGTGACGCCGCGATCGCCGTCGAGGACGAAGCGGACGCGCTCGTCGATCTGCGCCTTCTCGACCGGCACGCCCTTCACCGCGGTGATGCGGCCGCGCAGCATCGGCACGTCTTCGATCTTCGCGCCGACCGCCTTCTCGGCGAGGAAGGCGCGGAAGGCGTCGGCCTCGCGGGCCGGCACGTCGAGGAAGAAGAAGCTCGGCGCGGCCGACGGGATGGTGCGGTCGAAGGCGCGCAGGAGCCCTTGCTCGATCTCCTGGAGGTCGACGATCAGGGTGGCGCCGAGGCCGATCGAGGCGAGGACGGCGGCGGTGGCGGCGCCGGGGCGGACCATCGCGGCGATCGCGGCGCGCGGCTCGAACCGGGTCGGGCGCGGCAACCGGCGCAGCAGTGCGACGAGGCCGACGGCGAGGAGGCGCAGGCCGATC
>JAAYVT010000455.1 GCA_012517025.1 Phyllobacteriaceae bacterium
CGGCTCACCGCCGGAGAGATGGACGTGCAACACGCCCATCGCGGCGGCCTCCGACAGCACCCGCTTCCAGCTCTCGGTGTCGAGCTCGCTGTCGCGCGGCTCCAACGTCAGCGGATTGGAGCAATGCGGGCAGGCGAGCGGACAACGGTGGGTCAACTCGGCGAGCAGCCCGATCGGCGCCGGAGCGAGGGCGGCGCGCGTCGGCGCGAGGGTCGGGACGGCGACGGTCATGGCTCCACCACCCGTTTGGCGACGAGATCGCCGAGCATCGCGGCGACGTCGGTCTCGACCTCGCCCGGATCGGCGGCATAACGCTCCGCCAGCGTCGCGGCGATGGCGTGGACGTCGCGGGCGCCGTCGCACAGTTCCACCACCGCCGCCGCCACCGGATCGACGCGGAAGGCGCGCTCCGGCGCGAGCAGCATCCAGGTGTCGCGCACCGCGTCGTGACGCAGGCGGACCCCGCGCGGCAGGCGCGGACGCGCCGTCGAGGCGAGCGGCGCGCTCACGACACGCCCTCCCCGCTTTCCGGCCGGAACGCCCCCGGCGGGATCAGGCCGGGCGACCAATAGGCGTGATGCAGCGCGTCGAGTTGCGCCCACAGCACCTCGGTCTTGAAGGTCAGCGCGTCGAGCACCGCCTGTTGTTGCGCCGCCGTCACCGCGTGACGCTTGACGTAGTCGAGGGCGAAATCGGCGTCGCGCGGCGCCTGATCGAGCCGGCGGCGGAAATAGGCGACCACCGTCTCGTCGATGAAGTCGTAGTTCTCCAGCATCCCGGCGATGCGGCGGCGATGGATCGACGGCGCGAACAGCTCGGTGAGGCTGGAGGCGACCGCTTCCAGCAACGACTTTTCCTGAACGAAACGGACGTAGGCCTCGACCGCGAAACGGGTCGCCGGCAGCGCCCCCTTGGTCGAGACGACGTAGTCGCGCGGCAGGCCGAGCCCGTCGGTCAAGACCAACCAGCGCTCGATGCCGCCGGGATCGCCGCCCGAGCCGTCGTGATCGGTGATCCGGTGCAGCCACTCCCGACGGAGATCCCGGTCGGTGCAACGGGCGATCAGCGCGGCGTCCTTGCGCGGGATCGCCGCCTGATAGCAGTAACGATTGAGCGCCCAGGCCTGCACCTGGCCTTTGGAGAGCCGACCGCCGTGCAGCAGATCGTGGAACGGGTGGAGGTCGTGGTAACGCGCCGCGCCGATCGCCCGCAGCGCCGCCTCGAGCGCGTCGGGGGAAAGCGGTTCGGCGAGCGGCGGCGCCAGCGCCGGTTGCGGAACGATCTGCACGGTCATGCGACGATCTCCATGCCGTCGAAGGCGACGTCCCAACCGGCGGCGTCGATGCGGTCCGCCTCGGGGGAACCCTCGATCAGGGCCGGATTGGAATTGTTGATGTGGACGAAGATCTTGCGAACCCCGGCGAAGGCCGCGAAGGCCTCCGTCGACGAGCCCGGCCCGGTCATCGGCATGTGGCCCATGCGCCGCCCGGTCTTGGTGCCGAGCCCCTCGCGGATCATCTCCTCGTCGTCGAAGAGGGTACCGTCGAAGAGCACGACGTGCGCCGCCGCGATCCGCGCCTCGAGCGACGGCGTCATCCGCGCGCAGCCCGGCACGTAGAGCAGCCGTCGCCCGCCGCCCTCGACGGCGACGCCGACGGTGCCCTCGCCGACGAGATCGGTGACGACGTCCCCTTCCTCGAGCCACAGCGGCACCTTGCCCGGCACCGCGAACAGCTCGATCGAGAGGCCGGGCAGCGGCTCGAAGACCTCGCCGAGCCCGACCGCCCGTCGCTCCACCACGTCTGCGGCGAGAACGTCGAAGATGCGATTGGCGGCGAGCGTGTCGAGCGTCGACCGGGTCGCGTGCAACACCAGCGGCTGACGTTCGCGCAAAGTGAGGAGGCCGGCGACGTGGTCGACGTCGGCGTTGGTCGGCAGGACGGCGACGATCGGCGACTGCCGGTCCTCGCCGCGCGGATGGAGCGCGGGCGTGTCGGTGATCTGCCGGCGCAGGTCCGGCGACGCGTTCAGGAGCAGCCAACGATCACCGTCGACGGAGACCGCGAGGCTCGACTGCGTGCGGTGACGCACACGTAGATCCCCCGACCAGGCCAGACGGCAGACGCGGCAGCGGCAGTTCCATTGCGGCACACCGCCGCCGGCGCCGGATCCCAACACGATCGCGCGAAGCTCGAGCCCGTTCATGGGCACCTCGCGAGATCCAGGACCGTGGTGCGATCAGTACTCCGGCGGGAAATAGCCGTTGATCTCGAGGCCGACGCAGATTTCTTCGACGCGGGGCTTGGTCCAACGCATGAGTCTTTCCTCCGTTTGTTCGTTCGCCTTGATCTTCTTGTCGGCTCCGTCGTCTCGACGGGCCGTGGCGAGCGTGGAGAAAGGGTGAAGGGGACGCGGCGTCGCGTCAACGTCTCCGCGCCGGTTTCGACCGAAAGGAGGAGACGACCGACGAATTTCCTTGCCCCGCAACCGTTTGCCGGCATGCTTCGGCCGGTGCGGCGAGACCCGCCGACGCCCTCCGCGTTGACCCGGCGGGCGGGATGCGGGAAGCCTCGTCGGAACCAGCCCGAAAGAGGCGACGAGGGAGGTCGAGGTCGTGTCGAACCGGATCGACGACGAGGAAGACTGCGGTCGCGCCGAGGCGCTGC
>JAAYVT010000456.1 GCA_012517025.1 Phyllobacteriaceae bacterium
GCCGCCCGTGACGCCGCCCAGGCCCAGGTCGATCTGATCCAGGTCAACATCGACGACATGAGTCTTTCCGCCCCGATCGCCGGTCGGGTCGAATATCGCCTGATCGAGCCCGGCGCGGTGATCGGCGCCGGTACCCGGGTGGCGACCCTGCTCGATCTCACCGACGTCAAGATGACGATCTTCCTGCCGACCGCGCTGGTCGGCCGCGTCGAGGTCGGCGCGCCCGCCCGCATCGTCCTCGACGCCGCCCCCGACTACGTGATCCCGGCCGCCGTCTCCTTCGTCGCGGCGGAAGCGCAGTTCACCCCGAAGAGCGTAGAGACCGCCGACGAGCGCGCCAAGCTGATGTACCGGGTCGAGGTCCGCATCGCGCCGGATCTGGCGAAGAAATGGCGCGCCTACGTCAAGTCGGGCCTCACCGGCAACGCCTACGTGCTCACCGCGCCGACCGCCGTGTGGCCCGAGACGCTCGCCGTGCGTCTGCCGCCCGAGCCGGCCGAGGCGGCGAAATGACCGCCCCCGACGAGCGCGCCGCGCCGGCGACCGCTCCCGCGCCCGCCCCGGTGATCGCGACCGGGCTCGTCCATCGCTACGGCGAGACGGCGGCGCTCGACGGCGTCGACCTGAGTTTCGCCGCCGGCTCCTCGGCCGCGATCATCGGCCCCGACGGCGTCGGCAAGTCGACCCTGCTCGGCCTCCTCGTCGGGGTGCGCCGGCTGCAGCAGGGCGAGATCACCGTCTTCGGCGGAAACTTGCGCTCCCGTGCCGTGCGCGACGCCGTCGCCCCCCGCGTCGCCTACATGCCGCAGGGCCTCGGCCGCAATCTCTACCCCTCGCTGTCGGTCGCCGAGAACGTCGACTTCCACGCCCGCCTGTTCGGCCTCGACGCGGCGGCGCGGGCCGCCCGCATCGATCGGCTGCTTCGGGCGACCGGCCTCGATCCCTTCCCCGATCGCCTCGCCGGCCAGCTTTCCGGCGGCATGAAGCAGAAGCTGTCGCTGTGCTGCGCCCTGGTGCACGACCCCGATCTCCTGGTGCTCGACGAGCCGACCACCGGCGTCGATCCACTGTCGCGGCGCCAGTTCTGGGAGCTGATCGACGACATCCGGGCCGATCGCCCGGCGATGACGGTGATCGTCGCCACCGCCTACATGGACGAGGCGGCGCGGTTCGAGCGGGTGATCGCGATCTCCGACGGCCGCGTGGTCGCCGACGGCAGCCTCGCCGAGATCCTGGCGAAGACCGGCGCGGCGAGCCTCGAGGACGCCTATCGCGGTCTCGGCCGGGCGGTGGGCGACGCCCCGCCACCGGCCTTCGTCATGCCGCCGCGCACCACGACGGGAGGGCCGCCGGCGATCGAGGCGGAAGGACTGACCCGCCGCTTCGGCGCCTTCACCGCCGTCGACCACGTCTCCTTCCGCATCGAGACCGGCGAGATCTTCGGCTTCCTCGGCTCCAACGGCTGCGGCAAGACCACGACGATGAAGATGTTGACCGGGCTCCTCGCCATCGACGAGGGCATGGCCACCCTGCTCGGCCGCCCGGTCGACGCCGCCGATCTCGGCGTGCGCCTGCGCGTCGGCTACGTCTCGCAGAGTTTCTCGCTGTGGGAGGAGCTGTCGGTCCGCGACAATCTCGTCCTCCACGCCCGCCTCTACCGGGTCGACGAGGGACGGGTCGCCGGTCTGGTCGACGAGAGCCTCGCCCGCTTCGATCTCCTCGACCATGCCGACGATCTGCCCGGCAAGCTGCCGCTCGGCATCCGCCAGCGTCTGCAGCTCGCCGCCGCCTGCCTGCATCGCCCCGAGGTGCTGATCCTCGACGAGCCGACCTCCGGCGTCGATCCGCAGGCCCGTGACGACTTCTGGCGCCATCTGGCGAAGCTGTCGCGCGACGACGGCGTCACCATCTTCGTCTCCACCCATTTCATGAACGAGGCCGAGCGCTGTGACCGCATCTCGCTGATGCATCGCGGTCGGGTGTTGGCGATCGGCGCGCCGGCCGAGCTCACCCGCGCCGCCGGCACCGCGACGCTCGAGGACGCCTTCGTGCTGCGCCTGGAAGAAGCGGGGGAGGGGGCGCCGGCCGGTCGCGCCGCCGCGCCCGCCGCCGAGGGTCCCGCCGCGCCGCCGACCGAGGGCA
>JAAYVT010000457.1 GCA_012517025.1 Phyllobacteriaceae bacterium
AGCAGGTCCTCGGCGCGCTGGTTCATCGGGAACAGCGTGATCTCGCGCAGGTTCGACGCGCCGACCAGCAGCATGACGATGCGGTCGACGCCGAAGGCCATGCCACCGTGCGGCGGGGCGCCGTACTGGAAGGCGCGGTACATGCCGCCGAACTTCTCTTCCACCACGTCCTTCGACATGCCGGCGATCTCGAAGGCCTTGACCATGGTCTCGGGCGAATGGTTGCGGATCGAGCCCGAGGCGATCTCGAAGCCGTTGCACACCATGTCGTACTGATAGGCCTTGATGGTCAGCGGATCCTGCGAGTTCAGCGCGTCGAGCCCGCCCTGCGGCATCGAGAAGGGGTTGTGGCAGAAGGCGACCGCCTTCTCCTCCTCGTCCCATTCGTAGAACGGGAAGTCGACGATCCAGGCGAAGGCGAAGCTGCCCTCGTCGACGAGGTTCAGTTCCTTGCCGACGCGGGTGCGGGCGTCGCCGGCGAACTTGACGAACTTCTCCGGCCGCCCGGCGACGAAGAAGCAGGCGTCACCCGCCGAAAGGCCGAGCTGGGCGCGGATCGCTTCCGTCCGCTCCGGGCCGATGTTCTTGGCGAGCGGACCGGCGCCGCCCTCCTCGCCCTCGCGCCAGAAGATGTAGCCGAGGCCGGGCTGGCCCTCGGACTGGGCCCAGCCGTTCATGCGGTCGCAGAAGGCACGCGAGCCGCCCTTCGGCGCCGGGATCGCCCAGATCTCGACCTTGGGGTCGGCGGCGATCATGCCGGCGAAGACCTTGAAGCCGGAGCCGGCGAAATGCTCGGTCACCGCCTGCATCTCGATCGGGTTACGGAGGTCGGGCTTGTCGGTGCCGTATTTGCGCTGGGCGACGTCGTAGGGAATGCGCGGCACTTGCGAGCGGACCGTCTTGCCGTCGGCGAACTTGCCGAAGGTCTCGAGGATCACCGGCTCCATGGTGGCGAAGAGGTCGTCCTGAGTGACGAAGCTCATCTCCAGGTCGAGCTGGTAGAATTCGCCGGGCAGACGATCGGCGCGCGGGTCCTCGTCGCGGAAGCACGGCGCGATCTGGAAATAGCGGTCGAAACCGGCGACCATGAGCAGCTGCTTGTACTGCTGCGGCGCCTGCGGCAGGGCGAAGAACTTGCCGGGATGGATGCGGCTCGGCACCAGGAAGTCGCGCGCGCCCTCGGGCGAAGACGCCGTCAGGATCGGAGTGGTGAATTCGTTGAAGCCGATGTCGTTCATCTTGCCGCGCAGCGTCGAGACGATGCGGGTGCGCGTCATGATGTTCTTGTGCAGCGTCTCGCGGCGCAGATCGAGAAAGCGGTACTTGAGGCGGGTGTCCTCGGGGTAGTCGGGCTCGCCGAACACCGGCAGCGGCAGTTCCTTGGCGGTCGACAGAACCTCGATCTCGCGGGCGAAGACCTCGATCTCGCCGGTCGGCAGGTTCGGGTTGATCGTCTCGGGGGTGCGGGTCTTCACGTTGCCGTCGACGCGGATCACCCATTCGCCGCGCACCTTCTCGGCGGTCGAGAAGGCGGCGCTGTCGGGATCGCAGACCACTTGCGTCATGCCGTAGTGGTCGCGCAGGTCGATGAACAAGAGGCCGCCGTGATCTCGCACGCGATGGACCCAACCGGAGAGCCGGGCCGTCGAGCCGGCGTCGGCGGCGGTCAATTGGGCGCAGGTGTGGGAGCGGTAGCGGTGCATGGCGGATCTCGTGGAACGACGTGAACGGACGGTGGCGGGCGGAGCGGAGCGGACGACGTCCCGTCGCGAAGCCCCGGCGAATCACGCCGCGCGATCGAACCCGGACGGGTCCGAAAGTGGCCGCACAGGTGCACGCGGCGTGCGGATTGTCAAGGCGGAGGGCCGGCGCGCGCGGCCGGTGCCGCCCCCCATCCCCCGACCGACGGGGCGGCCCCTACGCGTCGATACCACTTGCGAATGCGTCGCATTTTCTCATAATGATGGTCGCGAGGTGGCGGGTCGCGCGGCTCGGAGCATTCCGAGCGGCCCCGACAGGCCGGTTTGGCCGGTCGAACGTCGGGAAAACGACGTCGATCGGGCGAGACCGGTCGGAATTCCTTCGGGCTCGGGAGGTCGCAGCGTGATCGTCTGTTCCTGCAATGCCGTGAGCGATCGGACGATCCGC
>JAAYVT010000458.1 GCA_012517025.1 Phyllobacteriaceae bacterium
GCGATCGCCGCGATCGCCACCGTCCACTTCTTCCTGCCGGAGACCAACGCCGCCCGCGACCCGGCGCTGATGCGCCCCGGCCGCATCGCCACCACCTACGGCGCACTGGCGATCGACCCGCGCTTCTTCCGTCCGGCGATCTCGCTCGGCGTCTCGGTCGGCTCGATCTACGCGCTCGGCACGCTGCTGCCCTTCGTGCTGATCGGCCGGGTCGGGCTCGATCCGACCCTGTTCGGCCTCGGCATGCTCGCCCAGACCGGCTCCTATTTCCTCGGCGGTCTCGCCGCCCGCGCCCTGATGAACCACTTCGGAGTGGAGAAGCTGGTCGCCCCCGGCCTCGCCGTGGCGGTGGTCGGGGCCTTGGCCACCCTGTCGCTCGAGCACGGCGTCGAGCCGAGCTGGGCGACGGTGATGGTGCCGGTCGGCGTCTACGCCTTCTCGATCGCCCTGGTGATCCCTCCGCTCACCACCGCCGTGCTGGCGCCCTTCCCCAAGACCGCCGGCTCCGCCTCCGCCCTGCTCGGCTTCCTGCAGATGGGCTCGGGCTTCCTCGGGGGTCTGGTCGGCGCGCTGTTCGCCGATCCGGTGATCGCGCTGCAGGTGGTGTTCCCGGCGATGCAGGCGATCGCGCTGGCGACCCATCTCTTCGCGCCGCGGCGCTGAAACACGACGGGCGGCGATCCCGTGGATCGCCGCCCGCTTCTTCGTTCAGTCCGAAGTCTCGCGGCCGCGCCGCGTCGATCTCACACGCCCAGGCGATTCTTGCGCCGGCCGAGGGTCCTGAGCCGCAGCGCGTTGAGCTTGATGAAGCCGGCGGCGTCGCGGTGGTCGTAGGCGACCTTGCCTTCCTCGAAGGTGACCAGCTCCTGGTCGTAGAGCGAATACGGCGAGCGGCGGCCGGTGACCCGGGTGTTGCCCTTGTAGAGCTCGACCCGCACCTCGCCGGTGACGCATTCCTGGCTCTTGTCGATCAGCGCCTGCAGCATCTCGCGCTCCGGAGCGAACCAGAAGCCGTTGTAGATCAGCTCGGCGTATTTCGGCATCAGCTCGTCCTTGAGATGGGCCGCGCCGCGATCGAGCGTGATCGATTCCATGCCGCGATGGGCGGCGAGCAGGATGGTGCCGCCGGGGGTCTCGTAAACACCGCGCGACTTCATGCCGACGTAGCGGTTCTCGACCAGATCGAGACGGCCGATGCCGTTCGCCTTGCCCAGTTCGTTGAGCTTGGTCAGCAGCGTCGCCGGGCTCATCCGCACGCCGTCGATCGCCACCGCGTCGCCCTTCTCGAAGGTGACGGTGATCTCGGTCGCCACGTCCGGCGCGTCCTTCGGCGAAAGGGTGCGCATGTGGACGTATTCCGGCGGCTCGATCCACGGATCCTCGAGCACCTTGCCCTCGGAGGAGGAGTGCAGGAGGTTGGCGTCGACCGAGAACGGCGCCTCGCCGCGCTTGTCCTTGGCGATCTGGATTTGATGCTTCTCGGCGAAGTCGATCAGCGCCTCGCGGCTCTTGAAGTCCCACTCGCGCCACGGCGCGATGATCTTGATGTCCGGCTCGAGCGCGTAGTAGCCGAGCTCGAAGCGGACCTGATCGTTGCCCTTGCCGGTGGCGCCGTGGCAGACCGCGTCGGCGCCGACCTGACGGGCGATCTCGATCTGGCGCTTGGCGATCAGCGGCCGGGCGATCGAGGTGCCGAGCAGATAGAGCCCTTCGTACTGGGCGTTGGCGCGGAACATCGGGAAGACGAAGTCGCGGACGAATTCCTCGCGCAGATCGTCGATGAAGATCTCCTTGATGCCGAGCATCTCGGCCTTCTTGCGCGCCGGCTCGAGCTCTTCGCCCTGGCCGAGGTCGGCGGTGAAGGTGACGACTTCGCAGCCGTAGGTGACCTGCAGCCACTTGAGGATGATCGAGGTGTCGAGGCCGCCGGAATAGGCCAGCACCACCTTCTTGACGTCGTTCGCGGCCATGAGAGGTCCCCGGAGATGTGAGAGGTGAGGGTCGAAAATTCGCCGGCACTCTAGCCGGAACGCGCGTCCGCGCAAGACGGAGCGTCGTCCGGGCCGTCATGCCGACAGCGAGCGCCTGACGCCGGCCGCGACGCGGCCGCACCTCACGGCGCGAAGAGGAGGAAGACGAAGGTGGCGAGCAGCACCAGATGCACCGAGCCGGAGAGGATGTTGGTGCGCCCGCCCGAGATCGTCACCATCGCCACGGTCAGCGTCAGCGCGAGCAGCACCATTTCCGTCGCTCCGAGCGCCAGGACGAGCGGCGTGCCGAGCAGGAGCGAGGCGATGCCGACCGCCGGAAAGGTCAGCCCGATCGTCGCGAGCGAAGAACCGAGCGCCAGATTGAGGCTGCGCTGCAGCTGATCGGCGCGCGCCGCCTGGATCGCCGCGACGC
>JAAYVT010000459.1 GCA_012517025.1 Phyllobacteriaceae bacterium
CGCGCCGTCTCCACGGCGGACGCGACGGTCTGGTGGGGCAGCCCGTAGATCAGATCGAAGTTGAGGCCGCCGACGCCGGCGCGGCGCAGCCCGTCGACGGCGGCGCGGGTCTGATCGGGGCTCTGCAGCCGGTTGATCGCCGCCTGCACCACCGGATCGAAGCTCTGCACGCCGAGGCTGGCGCGGGTGACGCCCGCCTCTCCGAGGGCCCGACACATCTGCGAGGACAGCCGGCGCGGATCGATCTCGACGGCGATTTCGGCTCGGTCCGAAACGGCCGTGCTGCGACGCAGATGCGCCATGAGGCGCGAGAATTCGTGCGGCTGGACGATGGTCGGCGTGCCGCCACCGAAATGGATCGCTCCGACGGGAAGCGAATGCCCCGCCGCCGCCGTGACGAGGTCGATTTCGGCTTCGAGCATTGCCAGATAGTCGCGGATCGGCGCGTCTTCGAGCGTGATCGTGGTGTGGCACCCGCAGTACCAGCACATCGACCGGCAGAACGGCACGTGCAGATAGAGCGACACCGGCTCGCCTGCGGGAAGACGCGCCAGCCACTCGGCGTGGACGTCGGCACCGATGTCCGCTTCGAAGCGCGGCGCCGTCGGATAGCTCGTGTAGCGGGGAAGGCGGGCCTCTCCGTAGGTCTGGATGGGATCGACGGTCATGGCTCTCTCCTCGGCAGGTGGTCTCTCGGCGATCGCGTCGCTGCGACGTCCGGGATCGGCCGCCGCTCGTTCGCTCTTTCGTCGCGCGATTTCGTCGCCGGCTCTTTGTCGAAGCCCAAGCAACGCGACGATCGCGGGATCGCCGCCCGGCGCCGGGTCATCGTCGCCGTATTTGTCCCCCGACAAGTTCACGCCGGCGTTGGGCGGCTAGGAGGGAGGGCGGCCAACGCTCGTCTCGACGGCCGCGATCAGAGAGGACCGTCATGCCCCCCGTTTCCGATACCGACCGCTTCGTCGACCTTCGCCTACTCGCCGCGGCCGACCGACCGCCGCGCCTCCTGGCCGTGCTGGAGGCGCTCGTCCCCGGCGACGAAGCGACGATCATCGTCGACCACGATCCGGTCTCCCTGCGCCGGCAGGTCGACATCGTCCACCCCGGGCGGTTCGATTGGCACCGGCTGGAAGACGGTCCCGACCTCTGGCGGACGGTCGCCCGGCGCCGACCCGCCACCACCTGCTGCGGCAGTTGCGGCGGCTGAGACGGGAGCGATCGGCGATGCACGGGGCGACCCTGTCACGTTGGACGATGAGCTGGCTCGGTGCCGCGATCGTGCTCCTGGTCGCGGCCGAAGCGCTGTTCGCCCTCGGCTTCGCCGATCCCGTCTCCGCACCGCGCGGCGCGGAGACGCTCGCCGTCGTCCATCTCGTCACCGCCGGTTGGCTCGGACTGCTGACGATCGGCTCGGCGCTCCAGTTCGTGCCGGTACTCGCGGCCGGGCGGCTCCGGGCCGCCGCGGCTTCGCTGCCGTCGCTGATCCTCGCCCTCCTCGGCGATCTCGCGCTGGTCGGCGGCTTCGTCGCCCTCGGCCGCGGCGCGGCGGCGGCCCCTCACCTCCTCGCCGGCGGTGCGGCGCTGCTCGTCGCCGGCTACGGCGGTGGCGGGATGATGCTCGGGCTGACGCTGCGCGCCGCCCGACCGCTCGCCGCCGTCCCCCGCCTCGTCGGGCTCGGTCTCGTCGGCCTCGCCGCGACACTGGTCCTCGGCGCGGGACTGGCGAGCGGTCTCGCCGGCCTTCTGCCGCCTGATCCGGCCGGCCGGGTGGCCGATCTCCTGCCCTTCCACATCGTCTTCGGCCTCGGCGGCTGGCTGACGGCGACGGCGCTCGCCGTCTCCTACCGTCTGCTGCCGATGTTCCTGCTCGCGGCCGAACCGAGCGTCGGGCCGAAGCGGCTCCTCCGGCTCGCGATCGCGGCCTTCGCCCTCGTCGGCCTCGCCCTCGCCGCCGTCGCGGTCGGCTTCGACGCCCGCCTCGCCGCCGGCGCCTCTGCCACTGCCGCCGCCGCCGCGATCGCCGTCCACGGCCGCGATCTCGCCGCCATCGTGCGGGGCCGACGCCGACGCGACATGGAGGCGAGCGGACGGGCGAGCCTTCTCGCCGTACTGACGCTGTGGGCCGCCGTCGCGCTCGGGCTCGGGGCCGTCCTCCTCGGCGAGACGTCGCGGGTCGTCCCGACCGTGGTCCATCTCGCCGGCTTCGGCTGGCTCTCCGGCCTCGGCCTCGCCCAACTCGGCAAGATCGTGCCGTTTCTCACGTGGCTCGAATATTTCGGACCGGTGATGGGGCGCCGCCCGACGCCGCGCACACAGGACCTGTTGCCGTCGCGCCGCCTTGAGCCGTGGTACGTCGTCTTCCACGCCGGCGTCTGGATCGGCGCGGCGGCCCTTCTCGCCGAGGCCCCGGCGCTCTACCGTTTCGGAGCGCTGATGCAGGGCGTGGCGGTCGCCGCTCTTCTCGTCGTGTTCGCTCGCACCCGTCGCCTCGCCGGCGTCGCCGCCGAACATCTCCGCGACGGGGTCGATCGACCCCGTCTCTTCGTCGCAACGATCGAGCCCGGGAGCAAACGATGACTCTCTACAAGGACGTCGACGTCCGCACCCTTCTGCGCAAGGGCGGCGAGCCGTTCCGCCTCATCATGGCGGCGCTCGAGACGCTCGCGCCTGGACAGGGCCTGCGCATCCTCTCGACCTTCGAGCCGAAGCCGCTCTATCGGGTGATGTCCGAACGCGGATTCGACCACGCCGCCCGTCCGCTGACCGACGGCGACTGGGAAGTGACCTTCACGCCGTCCGCCTCGGTGCCTCCCGTCGCGGTGTCGCGGGGCGGCGAAGACGCCACCGATTGGGCCGATCCGATCTTCCACCTCGATCTCTCGGCGCTCGAGGCCCCCGAGCCGATGGTCCGCATCCTCCGCCAGATCGACCTGATGGAACCCGACGAGGTTCTGTTCGCCGTGCTCGACCGCGAACCCGTCTTCCTCCTGCCCGAACTCGAACGGCGCGGCCATCGCTGGGTCTGCGCCGCCGACGAAGCGAGGACGACGTGGCGACTTCTGGTGCGGGTCGGCGAGGAGACGGTGTCGTGAGAGACGACGAGATCTCCCCGGCGCGGCGCGCCGACGACGCGCTTCGCACCCTGCTCGATCCCGAGACCGACGTCGGCATCGTCGATCTCGGCCTGATCTATGCTCTTGAGGTTGACTCCGCCGGCGTCGCCACGGTGGTGATGACGACCACTGCTCGAGGCTGCCCGGTCGCCGATCATCTCCGCGAGGCGGTCGCGATCCGCCTCGCCGCCGTCGAGGGCATCGAGCGGGTCGACGTGACCCTGACCTGGGATCCGCCGTGGACGCCGGATCGGATGGTCCGGTCGGACTGAGCGACCGAAAGACGGACGATCGGGTCCGCCGGAGGAATGCGCGCGTCGTGCGGCAGATCGCGCCGGATCGACGAGACCTGCCGCCGTCCGAGGGTCAGCCGCGGCGCGCCGTCGCCAACATCGGCGCATATTCGACGAGGAACAGCGCGAAGGCGGCGACGTGGGCGAGGCCGGCGATCGCATAGAGCAGGGTCGCCGCCTCGGGGGCGAAATCGACCGCCGGGCGGACGACGGCCGCCACCAGCACCGCCGCGTAGGAGATCTGCGTCAGCGGCGAGGCGGTGAGCCTGCGTCCGGTGTGACCGCGGGTGGCGCGGGTCATCACCGCGAGCATCATGGTCGAGACGGCACCGACGGTCATGACGTGGAGCGCGGCGACGTCGCCGACTAGGCCGAGCCCGGCCGCCGCGATCCAGGCGAAGCCGAGCGGCACGAAGGCATAGGCGACGTGGAGGATGAAGAGC